>JAAYIG010000041.1 GCA_012523595.1 Fibrobacter sp. | reverse complement strand
CCAGTGCTTCTCCTGACAGAGTTTGGGTTAATCCCCTTGTACCATTGAAAGTCATGGTAGGAGGAATTTGTGTTGTGTCCACCTCTTTTGAAAAAGAAAGGGCTGCAGAGACAAGAAGAACTGTTCCGGTGTAAAGCAGATAAGCTTTACGTGATAGTGGAGATGACATAGAGGCTCCTTTTAAACGTGTAAATAGAGACCTATTGCTAAATATTTATTACGGAGAGATAAAACATCAAGAGGATTGTGATATCCTTTGCCGTTTGTCTTCTCCCTCGGATAACTCAAAATAGGTGTTTTACTATTATATGTTCAAGTAAAATGAAAAATCTCTGGTTTATGAATACTCCATTCCCAGGAGGTCTTCAGTAACTGTTTGTATAAAGATGAGCCGCAAGGCCTTTTAAACAGATCTAAACCCTCAATAAACCACGGAAACCCCTTACTGCATAGTAAGATTCCGCACCATTATGATACACGAAAACCCTTCTATAACGATAATCACCAAATATAGCACCACCGAACTTTCTGATCTCCACAGGTGTTTTCAACCAACTCGAGGTCTTGGTATCAAATGGTCCAACTTTTTGTAATTCCTGATACTGTTCCTCTGTCAGTAGATCGATGCCCATCGCTGCAGCCATCTCAGTTGCACTGCTTCCTGGCTTATCCCTCTTTCTTGACTCAAGTGCCTCATGGTCATAGCAGATGCTCCGACGGCCTTTGGGACTCTCTGCTGAACAATCACAAAATATGTATTCATCTGTGCTTTTGTCATACCAGACTACATCCGGCTCTCCACCGCTTTTTTCCATTTCATTGAGAGACCACAGTTTTTCTGTTCCTGATTCCAGTTTAGCCTGTATCAGTAGCCATTCAAGATCCTGGTGCCTTTTCATGTTGTTTTCAAAACGGGTTTTCAAAATACCAATAAGTGCCTGGCACTCTTCTTTTGACAGATATTTATTCTGCATTGTCCCATCAATTCCGATCTTCCAGAATGATCTCTGTTCTTGCAGTTTTATTGTGTTTTTTCTTCAGATCTTTGTCTTTACCTGCTGCAAAAATGACTCTGGTCTTGCCATCTTTCTGCAGAACTGCATCTTTACTGTCTCCGCTGTTAAGCGGGATCGTAAAGGAAAGCGTTGTCACTCCATTTTCTTCAACACAATCTGCATTGATAATATCGTTGCGTCCACCAATGGATGTATCTGGTTGATGCTTATAGGTTCCGCTCCCGAATTCATCAACAATAACCGGGCCTTCCGGATCAGCATAACCCATTATGAAATTGGCATCTTTCATCATTTTCGATGGATTGAAACCAACAGCAACCCAGCCGCTTGTTGGGCAGGAAACAGATGCCACGAGGTTCGGACCATCAACCTTGTAAACAAAAGTGAAATCCTTTACCTGTATAGTCTTTTCTGCTGTAGAACTGTTGTCAGTGGATTGTGCTGACACCCATACAAGGCAGACGGTCAAAATAGTGATTAGTATCTTCATAGAATCTCCTCATTTGCTTTTCCCGGATCTGGAGAAGAAATTGGCTCTTATCCAGTTCCAGTTAAGAAAGATGTGCAATGGTATAATAATCAGAAATGAAAGCCCGACCCATCTGTGAATTCCAAGAATGACCTCGAAATTACCAAAATTGAAAAAGATGGGGATAACCGTGGTAAATTGAACCAGAAACAGTACTGCGATGGTTAGGTTGACGATTTTTAAAAACCTGAGCTTTTTTCCAGCCAAATAAGTCCTCCTAATTAAAGGATCATTGTAGGTTTGCCCGACCAATTCAGTAATATACTGTATTTTGACTCTGGGCAGGAAAATAGATATAGATGGTAAATGGGTATTAAATGATTCGGGTGGTATTAAGTCAATGTTTCATCTCTGGGTTAAATCTTGGATTTACCTGCTTAACTCAATATTTCATCTCCGGGGTGAACTGGTGATTTAATGGTTTAAACCACTAATTCTATATCAGTTGAAAATCAATGGCTTAACGGCTTAAAACATAAATTCATCTCAGAGGTGAATTTATGAATGCTGTGAATAATACCCAGGTTTATCATTCCTTTTAAAAAAAAACAGATAAACCCCTTGACTCTGACGTAACGTCAGGCCTTATCTTTATTCTTTTAGAGGCAGAATCATGCGAACTTATACTGTTCAGCAATTGGCCAAGATGGCTAAGGTGAGTGTGCGCACACTTCATCATTACGACCAGATCGGCCTTCTTAAACCCAGGGCACGGACCGAATCGGGTTATCGCATCTACGGAGAAAAAGAACTCATTCGTCTTCAGCAGATCCTTTTTTACAAAGAACTGGAGTTTCCGCTGCAAGAGGTAAAGAGAATTCTTGACAACCCCAGATTTGATCCATCACAGGCGCTGAAAGTGCATCGGAAGCTGCTGCAGAAACGCATTGAAAGGTATTACTGTCTCATTGGAACAATTGAAACAACACTGAACAGATTGAGAGGAGAAGCTGAAATGCTGACCGATAAGGAGCTTTATAAAGGGTTTTCAAAAGAAAAGATGGGCAGATATAAAAGGGAAGCCAGGGAGATGTTTGGGGAGGATGTAGTTGAGAGGACAGAGCAAAAGATTAAAAAATTCTCCAGTGAGAAATGGAATGAGGTAAAAGCAGAGGGAGATTCTATTGCCCGTTTGCTTTCCGAACTGATGGACAGGGGAGCGGGCGGTCCCGAGGTCCAGAAAGTGATTGAGCGCCACCATGCGTGGATAGAAAACTTCTATAAAGCACCTGCGGATCTGTACAGGGGGTTGGGTCAGCTCTATGCAAGCCATAAGGATTTCAGAGCAACATACGATAATTATCGGATCGGGCTGGCAGATTTTTTTAAGTCGGCAATCGATTATTATTGCGATCACGCACTGAAAAGTGATGGGGACTAATAAGAGGAGAGAGTTCGTGATCTAATTAGTTAAATCATTTTTCTAACCTGTAGGTAATTCAATGGCTTAAAGGGTTTGTTTACTTTTTCATCCCAGAGGAAATCTGGTGATAAATTATTTATGCAAATTTCTCATCTCTGAGGTGATTCAGTGATTTAACAAGTTAAGTCAATTTTTCACCTCAGAGATAATTCCGGAACCAACCTCCAATCCAGCCAAACGCCATCTACTTACTCTTAACCCCTCTTCTCTCCAGAAGTGTTCCGTCTTTAAGATGTAGGTCGATAATCGCACTAGCGTATCCCACCTCTGAACGTGCTTCATCTAGAAGAGCAACTATCTGATCTCTCTGAGCCTGCAGAACCATATACTCCGTGGATTTTCCAACAGCCAGTTTTTCCTGCTCTGCAATCACCCTCTGGTCCTGAAGCTCCCTGGCAATTCGTGTCGCCTCTATCTGCTGAAGCGCACGCTTTGTTTCCTCCCAGGCTGAGCGTACATCGAGTTCAATCAGCCTTTTAAGATTGCTGATAGATAGATCAATCCTTTGCCTGGAAAGCTTTGCCCTCCGGTACTTTTGCCGGTTTGCTCCGTTAGTCAGAGGCAGTGAAAGGGTCAACCCCGCATCGATCACAGAGTTGTCTCTCAGTGCCTCACCGAAAGACTCTGCGTAAGCTGTACTGGAAAGTGTTATAAAAAAGTCAAGCTTTGGGAGCAATCCGTTACGGGTCTGGACTATATCCAGATCCCCTTTTCGAGCAAGGAGATTGGCTTGACGAAGGTCAGGGCGATATTCCAGAGCAACCTTTAAAAACTCATCGAGATCACCGATAGAGTCAGGTGGTGGGGGAGCATCAGAAAGAGTGATTGAATCGTCATAACCGAATGATTTATCGGAAATAAGGTAAGAGAGTTTAAGCATCTTCTGAAGGTGGGCAGTCTTTGCATCTATAAGACTTTTCTTACGGGATGCTGCTTCTGCTTTCACTATTGCAAGATCAAGCTGAGCAACTCTACCAGCTTTAAGCTTTTCTTCAGTTTCATAAAGCAGACGATCCACAAGATCGAGAGATCTCTGATGGATCTGTACCTCTTTCTCTGAGAGATAAAGATCCCAGTAAGCCCGCTCCACATCTGCCATCAACTGCTGCGAATATCCTACAAGCTCTTCCTGAGAGATCTCCATGTCAACAGCCGCTTTCCTGACCGGCGCCAGATTGGCGCTCAATCCTATGTCTTGAAGCAGTGCTTGAGTGAATGAAAACTGGACATTGTGCTGGTAGTCACCTCCAAACCTGGAGGGACTGGTATTACTGCTTGCAGAGAGTGACGTACCTGTAGGCAGGTATTCTGAGATCTGCAAGGATCCCTTAAAACCTGCTCCTGATGAATCAGAATGTCTGCCAGCATTTACACTCAATACCGGTTCGAACCTGTAAGCATTTTCCCGGATTACTGTTTTCGCTATATCCACGTCAATTTTTTCTATCTGGACAAGCGGATTGTTCTTGACCGCCATGCTGAGTGCTTGCTGTAGAGAAAGTGTTACCTTTCCTGAACTGTCCTCTGCATTCCCTGAGAGTGTAAAAAGCAGTATCAGCATCGAAACTGTTCCCGCTGTCTGATATGTTCTTCCGGATACGGATTTTTCACTTTTTGCTTTTCTCCTTCGGTGTGCCTGTTCCTCTACATAAGAGTAGATTACCGGTATCAACACCAGAGTAATAAGTGATGACACCATCAGTCCGCCTATGATGACTCTTGCCATAGGAGCCTGTGTTTCTCCACCGTCACCCAGCCCCAAGGCAAGAGGCAGAAGACCAAGGGAGGTGGTCAGAGCAGTCATCATTATTGGCCTGAGTCGCCTTATGCCGGTTCTTCTGATAGCCTCATGGAGTTCGACTTTATCCTCGCGTCGCAGCCGGTTGATAGAATCAATCAGCACTATTGCATTGTTCACAACTATACCGGCCAGAATGATGCAACCGATATATGCCTGAATTGAGAAGGGAGTGGCAGAGAGGTAAAGCATCGCCACTACTCCGATCAACGCGATGGGAATCGAGAAGATAACAATGAAAGGATCTTTGAAGGATTCAAACTGTGCTGCCATGACCAGAAAAACGAGCAGAATCGCCATACCAAGTCCGATCATCAATTCCCGTCTGGCTTTCTGTTGTTCCTCATAATCACCCCTGATTATGATAGCAAAATCATGAGGTACTGAAATGTTTCGGATATGTGCACGGACATCCTCTACTATCGATCCCAGATCTCTTCCTGAGTAGTTTGCCGTTACAGTCAGAATTCTTTCCCTGTCGCGCCTTTCTATCTGAACCGGACCAGAACTCAGTTCTGCCGATATGACTGCCTGAAGCGGCACTGTTACACCAGCTTTGTTGACCAGGGGAAGATTGAGAAGCTGTTCAGCACGCATACGCTCATTTTCAGTAAGCCTGACAAGTACCTTGTACTCCTTTCCCTCCTGACGAACGGTTGTAGCGTTTGTGCCTCCCATGGCAGTTTGTATGGCATTACCAATCTGTGAAGCAGTGAATCCCATGTCCGCAGCCTTTTTGCGATCAATCCGCAGCACGTATTCAGGCATTCCAGCCTGTCGGCTGATCTTGGTATCATTTATACCTTCTACATCACTGATTGCTGAAACGATCTGGTTTGCAATTCGCTGCCCGGTCTCAAGATCACGTCCTCTTACCTCTATCTCAACTTCCTGTGCTCCTCCTCCCTGACCAACTCGAAGAATGAAAAGACCTTGACCTTCCCTGACCCGTACAGAGACTCCGGAGAACACATTCAGCTTGCCTCTGAGGCTGTTTGCGATCTGAGCCGATGAGCGTGAGCGTTTCTTTTTCTCTACAAGTGACACCCGGATACTCGAGTTGTGGCTTGCAGAGGATTGCCAGCCACCTCCACCGATATTAGAAACCATGTACTCGGCTTCGGGAACAGACTTCGCAATTATCTCTTCGGCTATAGTGGTGACACTGTCCATCAGTTCAAGCCTGGTTCCTACTTCCATTTCCAGATCCACCCGTACTTCACCCTCATCTGCGGAGGGGAAAAGTTCCACTCCTACCATGGGTATCATCACAATGGACAGGATAAACAAGACAACTGTTATGGCAATGACCTTGATTCTATTATGAAGTGCCCAGACGATTACATCTCCATACTTACTCTCTATTTTGCGGTAAACACGCTCTGACCGTTCAAAAAATTTGGTAGACCAGCTCTGCTTTCCGTTCGGGTTTGAATCAGGCAGGTGGAGAAATTTTGATGTGAGCATTGGAAGAAGTGTGACAGCAGCAATAAGTGAGCAGGTCAGTGAGAAGGAGACCACGTATGCCATTTGACGGAACATGATCCCGGACATGCCCTGAATAAAGACCACCGGAAAGAAAACAACCAGAGTAGTCAATGTACTGGCTGTTACAGCGGAAACAACTTCAGAAGTCCCTTTGATCGCGCTCTCCGATTTTCCTGTTCCTTGTTCCCGGTGATGGAAAATATTATCCAATACCACAATAGCATTGTCGACAAGCATACCGATTCCAAGTGCCAACCCTCCGAAGGTCATCATGTTAAGAGTCAGCCCGCCAAAGTAGACTAATGCGAAAGTGGCGATGATAGAGATGGGAATCACAACGCTGATAATCAAAGTGCTGGAGATATTCCGCAGAAACATCAATAAAACCAACATGGCTATGAAGCCGCCCAGGATCAGAGAGTTTCCAACTGAGCCGATAGAACTATTGATAAACTTTGAAGTGTCCATCAGAGGTAGAATCCGGATCTGGGAGAAATCACGATTGATCTGTGCTATCTCCCGATGAATTCCTTTGGCAACAGCTACAGTATTTACACCCGATTGTTTGCTGATAGATAACATGATTCCGGCTTTGCGGTTGATACGGACGATATTTGTCCTCTCCTCCAGGCCCTCTGTTACTTCCGCTACATCGCCTATTGTAATCGGGACACCATCACGGACGGTCACAATTGTCGATGCTACGTCTTCTACACCCTGAAACTCCGCGAAGGTACGTACAATTATCTCTTTTGAACCCTCTTTTATGGTACCTGCCGGTATATTACCGTTTTCCAATCGGAGTGCGTTTAAGATCATATCCGGCGTAATCTTCAACCCGTCAAGCGAAGCAGCCCGGAGCTTTACCTGGATCTCCCTTCTTGAACCACCCCGGATATCAACCGATGCCACTCCTTCCACACGTTCAAGCCTGTATTGAATCTGATCCTCAATGAGTCTGCGTGTCTCGGCAAGATCCAGATCAGTTTCTACTCCCAGATTAATAATAGGGAAAGCGGAGAGGTCAAATTTACGGATCTGCGGCCGCTCAACATCATCAGGCAATCTTCCCAGAATGCGGTCTATACGATCGCGTATATCATTTGTGGCTTCCTCAAGATTGGTCCCCCAGACAAACCTTGCCCTTACTCTGCTGCGTCCCTCAGATGATGTTGAAGATATCTCCTCAATTCCCTGGATTCCAGCAAGAGCAGCTTCGATAGGACGGGTGATAAGTTCCTCGACTTCCTGTGGTCCTGCATTTTCATAATTAGTGATTACAGTAATACTGGGAAACGTAACCTCCGGCATCAGATCAACCGGAAGGCGCCATAGTGAAAAAAGGCCGATAATTATTACTATCAGATAAACTACTGTGATAAAAACCGGACGGCGTACCGGGAGGGCTACAAAACCGTTGCTCATTTCTGCTCCTTTCCGGTCTTTCCTTTTTCCGGGATACTTTCATTCTGGGCTATTATGACTTTTGCACCATCATTAAGAAGATGTGTTCCCACGGTAACTACCTGGTTTTTCAGTACTGGACTGATTATCTCTGTGAACTCACCATCAACTATGCCTGTCTTTACAGATGTCATGTTTACCATACTTCCGGTAGAATCAAGCATAAAAACAAACGTGCTCTGATCACGGTTTACAATAGCAGATGACGGCACGGCCTGGGCAGAATCCTTTTCCTGAAGGGTTATTTTCACCCTGGCAAACATTCCGGGTTTAAGGAGAAGCGAGTCATTGCGGATTGCGACTTCCACAATTGCGGTTCTGGACGTAGTCTGGAACAAAGGAGCTCTTCTGGCGATCTCTCCAGAGAATGTTCTTCCCTCAAGAGCATCAACCGATAACTTAGCTTTGAGATCCTTCCGAATCAATGGATAATCCCGTTCAGTAACACCTATCTCCACAAATACTGTATCAATGCCCACAACTGTGTAAATTGGTGTGTTAGTTGAGAGCAGTGTGCCGCCGTCAACATGACGTTCAGCTATAAGTCCGGGTTGAGAGCTTGAGATTCTGGTGTAGGCAAGGCGTGTTTTTGCAAGATCCAGAGCCGCTTCTTTCTGTGCCATCTGCGCATTGG
>JAAYIG010000040.1 GCA_012523595.1 Fibrobacter sp. | reverse complement strand
TGGAAGACAGCTCAAAATTCGGGAAGACAATACCTCCGCTGCCGAGAGTAGATAGGCAGGGTGAAATCATAGTACCTGAAAAGCAGATTGCCTCGCCCATGATAATCATGCCAATGGACATGGAACTGGCGCATATTGCTGGATATGAAGGATCACTGATTTATCATGGTGAAGAGAACGGCTTGTTTTTTTACAAAAGGCATTCCGGGAAGTTGCCGGAGGAGCGGGGTAAAAAGGTCAGACTTGCACATGAGTGGGATAAAATCAATGGGTTGAAGCTGCATCGGTGGGAGAGACAGTACAACGAAACCAGGAATTCTGCAAAGAACCATCCATTTCATGAGATTCCCTTGTATTTCTATGATCCAAGACGGTGGCGGAGACCTGAAAATGAAAAGATTTCTTCAGTCTTGAAAAAGACTTTGGAATATGGAAGGTGGTCAGATCCCTTTAAGAAAGTCGCTGCAGCATGGCTGGAACCATCCAAAGGGAATCAGATCGAATCCCGGCCCGGGGTTTTTCTCGGATTCAAAATGTATCCCCCGCTTGGCCATAAGCCATTCGATGAACTCTGTGAGTATCTTCCCGAATATTACCATCGCTGCCAGAAGGAACAAATACCAATTTTAACACATTGCTCTCCCGGAGGGATGACAACACACGAAATCGACTTTTATCAGGAGTTCGATGAGGCAAACAGGTCACTTCGGCAGATGATGCAAATCAAACAGTTACAGAAGGTGCTGTCGCTGCGTGGTTTTTATTCTAATCAACAGCCTGCGACCCGGCAACAATCCAATTTCAAGCCTGTTGAGCAGTCCACTCCTCAACAACCGCTCATTCAGGATGCGAAATCTTATTTCTTTGAGAACTATGTCAGCCCCAGAGCATGGGAGCCGGTACTTGAGAATTTTCCTGACCTGCGGCTCTGCCTTGCGCATTTTGGGGGCGATGAGTGGCGACAGGGGACAAAAACCGATTGGCTTGAAAAGCCCCCCAGTCGTTGGGTACAGGGTTTTGTTGATCTGACAAAGAAATACAAGAACGTGTACACCGACATCTCCTGCTTTAATTTAGCGGACAAGCTGTTTTCAGGCAGGGATACCGTTGAAAGTTCGTTGATCAATTATCTTGGCAGCTTGCGAAAACCCGACCGCACTCATCTGCGCAATAAGATCATATTCGGCACTGACTGGTATCTGACCATGATAACCAGGACCAGAGGTGGTGCATACTATGAATACTGCAGGACTATGAAGAAGTTCCTTGACCGCATTGATGAGACTTTATGGGTTCGATTTACGCTGGTGAATCCGTGGGAGTTTTACGGGTTGGGGAATGAGAAGAAGGTGGAGATGATGAAGGAGGGTTTGATAGCTGCAAAAGCAAAAGAAGCTGATGTGTGTAGGCAACTCGACCGTTTCAAACGCATCAACGATGAAGTGCAGAAACTGAAAGAGAAGTTTGCCCAATGGGACGCAAAGGAATAATATCACAATGATTCCAGATATATCACTACCAGCTCTTATTTCCGGTTTGTTTAAAATGCTCGTGATATGCTATTGGATCTGGCTCTGCGGCGCAGCTCTGCTTTTAGCGCTCTGGATTTCGAAACAGCCGAAAAAAAAGAAGATCAACCTGACAACAGGATATGTTGTATTACTAGTAGCATACCTGTTCATGCC
>JAAYIG010000039.1 GCA_012523595.1 Fibrobacter sp. | reverse complement strand
TAGAAGCTAAATTGGTCTGAGCAGCTTCCAGCTCAGCCTGAGATGAGATACCTTTCGAAACCAGCTCTCTAACTCTCGTTTCCTCTCTCTGGGCCTGTTCCATCTGTGCTCTGGCCTCAGAAACAGAGGCTTTGCTTACCCGCTTCTGTGCATCGGCTTCCTGATAAGCCTGACGGTACTCGGTATCATCGATACGCCCGATGACTTCATTTCTGTGGACCTTGTCTCCTATTCTTTTGGAAAGACTCAGAAGTCTTCCGGTAACTTTTGCCGCGACAACGTAAGTGTAAGCTGCCTTGACTGTGCCCGTAAACTCGCGTTCCTGGCGCATCATTTTATACTCTGCCGGGGCAACCTGAACCGCTATTGGTCCCCGTTCACTTCTGCCAGAGCCTGACTGTGCCTTGGTTCTTCCGTTTGATGCGAATTGACGCAGTATGACCAGGCCTGCAAGGATCAGCAAAGCAACCGCTATTACCACATGGGTTCGCTTCATGTTTTTACCCTTTCTAAATCAAATCTGTGGAGAGAGAAAACAGACTCCTAAAAATATCATTTGATATTCCGACAAGGTATAAAGTTACAAACTATATATATTTTTTTTTGAAATCTCTTCCTAAGGGTCGGCATCGTGGCAGGATAGACTGCCGGTATGTCATTTCGATGAATCATTGAGGAGAAATCTTTTTATGATTTACAAGGTTGGGATCGATACCAACCCTGACTTGGAAGCAAACATTTCCCTCTGGGATGAAATTGGGACTTAAGATGTTAAATCAATGATTCATCTCTGAGTTAAAATTATGACTTAGGAGCAATTCTCTCGGTGAATGAGAGAGCGACATGAGATGTACCTTGGACAAAACCAGGGGGACGTTGTAAACGGATTATATGTACATAAATCGATACCGATGCCCAGTACCGCTCTGACCTCGACTGTAAGCAAGCATTCACCTCTGAGAAGAAGTCCTGATTTATGAAATCACTGATTCTCCTCTGAGATAAAATTGTGACTGAAAGCTCAACTCACCAATTCATCTCTGAGGTGAATTAAAAAAAAACAGCATAGCAGTATACAAAAACATTAAAGTCCCCCCGGATAAAAACCAGAAAAATCATCACCGAAAGTATTGACTTGCTCCTTTTCTGCTGTTATAATCAAATCATCTCCCGGAAGTACGCTCACTCTCAAAATTTCATTCTCTTCAAATCGATGAAACGTGTTGCAGCACGTGATGTTTTCATTCTTTATACGCAGGAGGATCTATGCAGAGTCAGGATATGCTGGTGGAGAAGCTGAGAAGAGAAATACAACTGCTTGAGGAGGATGTAGAAACACAGGCCTACATAAGCGGATTATGGATCAGGTATTTTAATGCCATGAAAGTCTATGTCAGGAAAGAGTGTCCAGGAACAGCTCTGGCCGACATAGTAAATTCCGCTATCATGGAAAGCAGTAATTGGGAAGATATAAGTATCTGGCTCAAGGAGGCTAAAGAGGCTGAAGAGCAGTTTTTTGAAAGAGTTAAGGATGATTTTCCAGAGGAATCTGATGTCAGGAAACTGAAGAAAGAGATAGATTTTCTCAAAGGTGTGGTAAGGGCTCTCCTGTCTTGCAGGGAGACACGACTGGAAAGCCTCCTGAAAGGATACAGAAACTGGAATCTGGAACTAAGTGATGAGATCCGGGAACTTCTTGAGGCAAACGGCCTGATGTGTACTGAACAGGAAAACCAATGAGGGGCTAAACTTCCAGCTGAATGTAATTTGTTTTTTACGGACCCATTTAAGTCTCTGTATCTGATTATCTGCTTTTTCTGTGTAGATAATTCAGAAAATCCTTTTATCTGTCTAAAAAGAATGTATTTTGAGTTCAAGCTGTTGATACTGCTATGTTGAACGCATTCAGATTTTCAGATTCTCACCCTTTACTTCCCAGAACTCTTTTTTCTGTATTGTTAATCGTTTTTCTTTCCGGTTTCTTTCTGAATGAGCACTCCTTCCAAACCGAATTTCCGCAATCTCAGGCAGAAACCATCATCGCTCCTTTTTCGCTGCCGGGTCCGGGTGAAGCAATAAGGGAGGAAAGGTGCAGGGAAGAAAGCTCGCTAGAATCATTGCGGTTAACTTCTGCATCAACAACTTTTGAATTTTTCAATTTCTGCCGGTCTGCCGGTTCAGACCGGTTCACTTCCGTGTCTCTTCGCTGTTATCAGACAAACAGTTCTCATCTCCGTATTTAGGGTGTTTTCAGGATTGTAATAAAGCACCGTATATTATCCTGAAAACTAAACAAATTCAAATTGGAGAGAGAAATTGGATACTGTTCAGTCTGTCCAGATTGCAGATGATATATCAAAAAATGTTGCGGATACAGAGAACATTAAATTGCCGTTAGAGAAGATTGAACTTGTCTCACCCTGTACTCCGGTGTTGACTGTACTTAAAAAATTCCAGTCAGGGAATGTAGGCATCTCTGCAGTAGTTTCCGACAGTCAGGAACTGTTGGCTTTTTTTTTATACTTGACCTTTTCAGAATCAGTCTGGAATCTTACCTGTACTTTATTGAGCATAAAAAGGAAATAGAGAAGGTGGAACACTATCTGCTGGAATTCTTCAGCAACGGGCATGAATACCTGGCATCTGAAGTGATGTGCAGTGATTTATCGCTGGTAGTGGACCAATATGAAAAACCGGTTTCGGTTCTTTTTCTGATGGCTAAATATCACAGATCCTTACTTCCGGTAACTGATAGGGAGGAGAGAGTGCAGGGCGCAATTTCAGCCGCTGCATTGCTCTATTTTTTTGATATAAGCCAAACTCCGGGTGAAGAATGCCTGGGTGATCTTAATTTTAAGTGTTTCTGTTCATTATTCAACTATTTTATGGCTGTTCTGATCAGGATTTATGTACACTGAAGAATTGCTTGTAACTGCAGGAAGAAAAAACAAACGGAACTGGAGGAACACTGTGAAGCTGAGCAGTTTAATGGACCCCCGGTTGATCTACCTTGACTATCACTTTGATAGCTATCATCAGATCATCGATTTTGTAGCTGAAAAAATCTCTTTGACTACGTCGCTTTCCACCGGCACTATAAAAGAATCTCTTTTAAAAAGGGAGAATATAGGCACCACATTTCTGGGTAATCATCTTGCACTGCCGCACGGATATGTAGAGAATCTAAGCGAGATTCTGATCCTTTTCATAAGGCTCGACAGGGCTCTTGACGTAAGTTATGACTATCGTGAATCGACTGTTAAATACGTTTTCGCGATAATTACATCTAAAGAAAAAGCCCAGCTTTATTTGAAGGTATTAAGTGCAATCGCCCAACTTGTAACGACCAATGCTCATCTTCTGGAAAACGCCAGAACTCCCGGCGAGCTTATTGACACCATCGATGAAAAACAAGTGGTTGTAGATGAGGTTCTCAGGGCACGCGATCTGATATGCTGCAAAGGGATGGTGTGGAGAAAACAGACAATCTCTCATGCTATTGACAAAATGAAAAAAGAAAACATAACTTTCCTGCCTGTTGTGGAAGAAAATGGCAGAATCTGCGGAGTGCTGGATCTTGCTGATCTATTTAGTGCTGTTTTTCCTGAAGAAAAAATTTCTTCCGGAAGTCTTGTTCTTCTCAGAGACCTTGGAGAGACCAGTGAACTGCTTGTAAAACCGGTTAAAGAATTCTGGGAAAACCAGGAACATCATCTCTCCGGTGATATAATGAAAGACTACAGGACATATATAGTAAATGAAAATGCAAGTTATATTGAAATTGTTTTTATCATGACCGAGTATCATTACAAGTATCTGGTTGTAGTTGATGATTTAATGGGGGTCAAGGGGGTTATTGATACCGGTGATGTTGTGCATAAGATGATAAGGGCCTGATCTTATCCTCTAATGATCACAAACACAAAATAAGCCGCATAGATTGCCGGCAGTGATACTGCTTCTATATGCTGAACAGATTTTTCTCCGTAGCAGAACAGATAAAGAGCAGAAGTCCCGATCAGAAGCACCAGAATATCGGTATTGAATGCTGTATTGAATGCCAAAGGTCTGATCAATGCGGAAAGCCCCATTATAAAGGCGATATTGAATATATTTGAACCGAGGATATTGGCAACAGCCAGATCACTCTGGCCCCTTCTGGCTGAAATATAAGAGACAATCAGTTCCGGTACAGAGGTTAAAACCGAAATTACGCATACAGATAATAGTTTAAGGCTGGTGTTGAACTGCATGCTTACCTCAACTGCTTCTCTCACAACCAGATAACCGCCAGCGATTACTAAAACCAGACCAATTATGAAACAAAACACCGAAAAAGGTATAGAGTATATCAAACCCGGTGAATTTTCCGCTTCAGGCTCTTTTTTAATGTATGGCTTTGTTAACAAATCGGGAATACGCACCTCATAACTTCTGCCCTCCCTAATCTTGCTCATTGCTGCCTGATAGATAAAGAAAAAGATGAAAAACTGGAAAAGACCGAGTACCAGAATCCCGCCATCAAGTTGTGAAAGAGTATTGGTCTCAGAACCGAAAAAAGCCACATCATTGATTATAATCCAGAATATCAGTGTGGTGACAATAGAGAAAGGAAGCAGTTTAAAGATTATCGATCTCTTTAAGCAGATCTGGGAAAAAGTGCCTATAATTCCGGTTATTACAAACAGGTTGAAGATGTTGCTGCCGATGATATTGCCGAAGGAGATATCCGGGTACCCTTTTATGCTGGAGAATATATTTACGAGAAATTCGGGTGCCGATGTGCTGAAAGCGATGATGGTCATGCCGATCATCGTTTCGGAGATTGACATGTGCCTGGCAATCGATGATGTACCACGGCTGATCAGTTCACTGCCGCCGGTAAGAAGCAGAAATGCCAGTAGAAAAAGCAATAATGTCATCATGGTGAGATTCTCCCGCAGGTTTTCTGTTTTCCTTTCACGCCCAGCGGATTGTCGGAGAAAAAACTTTGATATAGTCCGGCTCCACTCTGGCTACACCATTGGAGATTACAAGCTTTCTTACTATTTCTTCCATGTCAACTTTGACAATACCGGGCTTCAGGAGGGATGTCAATCTGACATGCCCGGGGAGTATGCCCAGTTCTCCTGAGATTCCGGGAAGAACCACAAACTGTGCCTGCGTGCTCAGGAAAGTCCGTTCCGGGGTTATAAATTCAATATTTATAGTTCTCATGGTTCACTTTACTCCGGATATTTCCTCTGCGTGTCTGATCACATCATCGGATGTGCCTGCCATGAAAAACGCCTGTTCAGGAATATGATCGTATTTTCCCTTGAGCAGCTCTGAAAATCCCTGGATTGTATCTCTTAAAGGAACGTATTTCCCCTGAATACCGGTGAAATCCTCTGCTACGAAGAATGGCTGAGAGAAGAAACGCTGGATTTTTCTGGCACGTGATACCACCAGTTTGTCCTCATCTGAAAGCTCCTCGACACCCAGTATAGCGATAATATCCTGAAGGTCATTATAACGCTGAAGAATCTTCTGTACAGCCCTGGCCACATTATAATGCTCTTCACCGACCACATTTTTGTCAAGCATCTTTGATGATGATTCGAGCGGATCGACTGCCGGATAGATTCCAAGCTCAACAATTTTCCTTGACAATACTACCGATGCGTCAAGGTGGCCGAAAGCTGTTGCTACTCCGGGATCTGTAATGTCATCTGCGGGAACATAAACAGCCTGGACACTTGTGATGGAACCGTTTTTGGTAGATACTATTCTCTCCTGCAGTTCACCCATCTCTGTACCGAGAGTGGGCTGATATCCTACAGCGGATGGCATTCTGCCCAGAAGAGCAGATACTTCAGCACCGGCTAAAACATACCTGAAAATATTATCGATGAAAAGGAGAACATCCTGGCCTTCCTTGTCCCGGAAATACTCAGCCTGGGTGAGACCGGTCATGGCTACCCTCAGTCTTGATCCCGGCGGCTCATTCATCTGCCCGAAAACCAGCACAGTTTTGTCAAGCACTCCCGACTGTGCCATCTCCTGGTAAAGATCGTTTCCCTCCCTGGTGCGCTCTCCTACACCGGTAAAAACCGAAACTCCTCCATGATGCTTTGCAACATTGTTGATCAGTTCCATTATAACTACTGTTTTTCCCACTCCAGCACCACCGAACAGACCGATTTTACCGCCTTTTCGGAAGGGAGCGAGAAGATCGATGACCTTTATTCCGGTCTCAAGAATCTCCAGATGAGTTTCCTGTTCAAGAAGGGTAGGAGGGGCGCGATGAATTGGCATATGCATTGATGCAGACAACTCACCTTTATGGTCTATCGGTTTACCAGAAAAATCGATGAGGCGTCCCAGACATGATGGCCCGACAGGAACAGAGATGGGAGAGCCGGTATCATCCACTGTCATTCCACGGAAGAGTCCTTCAGGTGGACCTAAAACTATGGTCCTGACAGTATTCCCACCTATATGCTGCATCACCTCAACGAGAAGATCCTCCTGTCCATCTCGTTTTACCCTTAGAGCATTGGAAATAAGGGGCAGCTTTCCCGGAGGGAATTCGATATCTATTACCTGCCCGAAGATCTGAGAAATTTTCCCGGTTGACATTACTTCAGCACCTCGTTTGTTCCTGTTATTTCGGCAATTTCTCTGGTTATGGCAGACTGCCTGGTCTTGTTCATTTCCAGCGTTATTTCATCGATAAGAACTCCGGCATTGGTCGTAGCATTATCCATAGCCGTTATCCTTGAAGAAAGCTCTGACACATGAGATTCCTGAAGAAGGGAAAAAAGTTCAGCCTTGAATATCAGAGGAATCAGTGTCCCGAATATCTCTTCACTGTTTCTGGGCTCAAAAAGCAGATCAGTATTCTCTTCGGCCTTTCCGCCAATCAGGGGCAGAAGTGAGGTAACCGACACATTGATTTTCCCCCTGGACTTGAATCTTGAGCTGATACATTTGATCGAAGTGAGTTTCTCTTTGTCAAATATTTTCATGATCTCTCTCCCGATCTTATCAGCAAATGCGAACTCGATCCCAGTTGTCACCAGGGGATATTCGAGTATTAACGGGAAGCTGTTTCCACGCACGAAATTAACCGCTTTGCGGCCGACTGCAAAGACTGCAGATACTGAATCTTCTCTTTCCTGTATGAATTTCCTGGCTGTTTTGAGGATCCCTGTGTTGAAATCACCGCACAGCCCCTTATCACTTGTCATTATTATCACTCCCATGCGGTTATCCGTAAAGGAGGGCTGACTGGCAAAGAGATTCTGTCTGGATTGGGGAGCTTCTAATGCTGAGGAGAGTTGATCAAATGTGGATTTCAGTTCCCTGTAAAACACCTGCGAATTGTGCATCAGGGAAAGTGCTTTATTGTATCTGGCACTGGCTACCATTTTCATGGTGCGGGTAATCTTCTGTGTAGAACTGATTCCCCTTATCTGTCTTCGCAATTCACTTATCGATTGCATGCTTAACGTGCCTTGAATGTTTTGATGGCTTCTGTAAGATCATTTCTCAACTGCTCATCCATGGCACCACTCTCCCTGATTTTATCAGTAATT
>JAAYIG010000038.1 GCA_012523595.1 Fibrobacter sp. | reverse complement strand
TTACAGCAGAACAAGAGATCTGCTGGATCAGTTTGTTAAAAGTCTGATGAAGGCTGATGTGGTGTTTGTCACCGATATCTACAAAGCCAGAGAGGAGCCAATTGCCGGGGTTTCTTCTGCAACTATTGTGGAGAAGATGATTGAGTGCGGATATGGAAAAGCCAGTCATATTGCCTGCAAAAATGATGTAATCACATCTCTGAAAGGCTTGTTAAAGGAAGGTGATGCAGTCATTATGATGGGTGCAGGAGATATCAGGGATTGTGCTGTAAAATTAGCCAGGGAACTGACAGATGCCTAAAAGGGTCGGAGCTAACAGCCGCAAGAAAAAGGCTACCTTAAGAAGCAAAAGGAAACATACAATCCGGAAGCTGATGGCAAGGTTAATGGTGTTTGTGCTGATAGCCGGGCTGGGTTATGCTGCGATTTATTTTGGACATGACAGGATTATAGAGCTGAAAAAAAGATTTGAAGACTCAGCATTGTTGAGCGTAAAGGAAATAATGGTCAGGGGTGCCAAAAATGTTCCGGAAGACAAGGTGCTGGCATTGAGTGGCCTGAAACCGGGAATGAAAATTTTCCAGATCAATGGCAGGAAAGTGGATACTTTGTTAAGCAGTAATCCCTGGGTGGAAAGTGTTAAACTGGTCAGGAATCTGAGTGGGTTCATAAGCCTGGAGATCAAAGAAAGGAAGCCGGTTGCTATAGTCAATCTGGGCAATATTTACCAGGTTGATATACAAGGGATTGTGCTGCCTTTAACCGATGGTATGAATGTATCTCTTCCGCTGGTAAGCGGCTTAAAGGATACGGTGGATTGTCTGGGCAGACAGGTAATAAAGGCTGATCATTTGAAACGGTTAAAAACCTTTTATCGTCAGGTAAGAGATGTGGATGATGGTATGATGAACAGGATATCACAGGTGGATTTTTCGGATGAGAATAAGGTAAGAATTACTTTCCAATCCAGTCCAACATTGTTTGAACTGGAAACCGAGTCTCTTGCCTTGCGACTTAATCACCTCAAAAGACTTCAGGAGGTGATTGTTGATATGGCTCAACTGCCTGCCAGGATCAATCTCTGTTATCAGAATCTGGCTTTTGTAACTCAACCGGTTTCTGTTAAAACCGAAGTGATACAGGCAGTTACAGATTAATTTTTTTTTGTGCAGTTCACAGGAGGTTTATATGGAAGACAATGTTTTTGTAGGACTGGATATAGGAACGACTAAAATCGCTTGCATCATTTCGGAACTCGATCCTAATGGCGAATTGAAGATTGTGGGAGTAGGAGTAAGTCCATCTGATGGTCTCCGTAAAGGGGTTGTAGTCAATATCGACAAAACTGTCAGATCGATTCAGAAAGCTGTCGAAGAAGCAGAGCTAATGGCTGGAGTGGATGTTGATTCGGTCTATGTGGGCATTGCAGGTGACCATATCAGAGCCATTAACAGCAGGGGTGTGGTAGCTATTTCCCGTGAAGATAATGAAATTACCGATCTGGATGTAGTCAGGGCGATCGATGCTGCAAAGGCCGTTTCTATTCCCATGGACAGAGAAATCTTACATGTGATACCACAGGAATACGTTGTTGATGACCAGAATGGTATCAAAGATCCGATAGGTATGTGCGGTGTGCGTCTGGAAACTCAGGTGCATATAGTTACCGGTGCAGTAACCAGTGCCCAGAATATTTATAGAAGTGTTGATAAGGCCGGACTTAAAGTAATCGATCTTGTTCTGGAGCCGTTAGCATCCTGTTATGCGGTTCTGGAAAAGGATGAAAAGGAACTTGGAGTAGCTCTGATTGATATGGGAGGTGGGACAACCGATATATCCATTTACTTTGATGAAAGCATTCGCCATACTGCCGTTGTCGGACTTGGTGGAAAAAATGTTACTAGCGATATCGCTATAGGAATAAGTACTCCTATTGAGAGAGCTGAAGAGATAAAAAAGCAGTTTGGATGCGCCTGTTCTTCTCTGGTGAAAGGAAACGAGTATCTCAGTGTCCCTGGAGTTGGAGGACGGGAGCAGAGGGAAGTGTCAAGA
>JAAYIG010000037.1 GCA_012523595.1 Fibrobacter sp. | reverse complement strand
TAGTCGAACAGTAGTGCTCGACCATGTCCTTATCCGATGTGTCGAAATCGCGGAACGGAGATGGCTCCACCTCATCGATTGAATTCAGATTGAACCCCAGCGGAACAGGCATCGTGGCCAAAGGACCAAGCATCATTTGAGCCATCCTGAGTTTAAACGTGTGCGCGTCGGAGGCAACGGTCTCATAATCACCCATCTCCCTGCGATGACCGGCATCGAAAGCACGGAATGTCCCAAGTCTCATCGCCCAGTTTTCCCAGATTTCAAGCTCGGACCGGGAGATATTTCCGGCTTCCATCACGGTTTCATTGCGGAGAAGGGAAAAGACCCGGGCACGGGTAAAATCTCCGCCGCAAAGGGAGATCAGATCCTTTACCGCTGATGCGAACCGGCTCTGCCCGGCATCCACACCAAGCACAGTATAAGGAATATACCCCGGCTCATCCCGTCTGCAGGCCCCGAATACCTTTTCTATGAAGGGCAGATATTTGACCGGATCGGGCAGGTAAACAACCACGTCATCAAATCTCAGACTTTCATCAGCACTGATAAGATTCAACAGGTTCTCCCGCATCGTCTCCACTTCACGGCCCGGCTCAGGTGCAGCCAGAATCCGTATCGACTTGTCATCCGGTGCGGCCGCGGGCATCGAGCTGCTGTTGCGGGTAAGGATTGCATTCTGCAGTTCATGAAGGCGGCTGGGGGGCATAAAGTCATTGTCGGGCATGATGAAATCGAAATTGTACTGTGCAGCCTGACACCAGAGCGTGATGTTTTCCTTGCCGCTTCTGCCCCAGAGTTCAAGAAGGGGATGATCGGGGGTAGTGCTGTTGTAATTGAGGTGATCTGAATTGTAATCCCGGCTCTCCAGCTTTGAAATCGGGGGATTCGGGTTTTCGGGAAAACTCCAGCTTCTCTTTCCCCGTTTTCTGCGGGTTGTATCCACATCCTCCCAGAATTCCGAACAGGGGTTAAGCAGGTAGATGAAGATATCCCTGCTCCGGGAGATCTCAAGCAGCATATTTCTATGGAAGTGGCTGATTTTGCTCAACATAAAGATGAAAACAGAGGGGCCGTCAAATGACTGAGGGGGTTCATGCCTCAGGCGATAGAGTTGAGGAAGTGTAAGATAGCGTAGAGATTTTGGATTTTCCCTGTCTGCAGCAAGCAGTCCCTGTTTCCCGAATAGAGCATCATAGAGATCACGCTGCCAGATTTCACTCTCTCTGATCCAGGTTTCATTTTTCCCCGCCCTCTCGGAAAAGTAGAGCCTGTTTTCATCAAGCCAGGTCTGCTCCACCCCTTTGACTCTCCATCCGCCCGATGGGGGCAGATCCGGATCCCAGACAGCAGGGCGGTTGTACTCGTATTCCAGGAGAAGGCGGGTGATTTCCGATGAGAGCTGGACCTTCTTGACCGGATCGATAGTGCCCTCATCTTTCAGATACTTTTTTAACGGTGCGAAATTCTCTTTTTCAAGAAGCTCATCGGTAAGCAGAGCACAGATAATCTGCTGAAGTTTTTCCTTATGCAGGAAGACCATGTTCTCATCGGGATTAAGGATATCCCACAGGACAGTTTCGAGTGATGTTGTCTGTGGATTGAGAACGCATCCCAGTTTCTCCGCCAGACGCAGTTTCAGCCATTTGCCTGTCGCAGGATTTGGAACCACAAAAGAGGGCGGAAGGAACGGGTCATTCCACGCCGGACGGACAGCCTCGATCAGTGATGGAAGGAGGAGGTCGGGTCTGGGGGCGAAGTTAAGGTAGAGCATAGTGTTTTTTGCGTGAGATGATTAACAGTAAACGGTGGTTCAAAGCACACTCTCAACCATCTGCCATTCCTGAATTCCTTCTTTCCTGCCATCCGTCATTCCTGCGAAAGCAGGAATCCATTCGTATCAAATGGATTAGTATAATGTAAAAATAGCACCGGAACGGAGAAAGTGGTCTGAATTTATATAGGAACCACCGTTGATGAAAGACCCGTAGGTTTTTAAGCAAATGTTCCCACGATGTCATGTCTGTGAAAACAGGCATCCATTTTCTTTGAAAAGCCCCCTCGACATCCGATACACCGCATAAACACGCCCCACCGCGCACCTCCTGATGTGCACTATACTTGTGAACACTCCTGGAATCACTTAACATAGAGCTAACACATTATAT
Source organism: Fibrobacter sp. (assembly GCA_012523595.1). Lineage (NCBI taxonomy): Bacteria > Pseudomonadati > Fibrobacterota > Fibrobacteria > Fibrobacterales > Fibrobacteraceae > Fibrobacter > Fibrobacter sp. The sequence goes on along the minus strand of JAAYIG010000037.1, from coordinate 524 downwards.
CTGCTTTTCATTTGCAGAAGACAATGCAAAATCTTATAATAATTATGTGTCACCCGATAGCTTCTTGTGTAAATGGCGAGTTTCATCCTTGTAATCGGGTTTCAGTGAAGATTTAGAAGGTGTTTGGGGGGATTCCCTTGATGCGGGTTTTCTTGTGGGGAAGGACCGTGACGGGGGGGGGAAGGAGTGTCTTAATGCCGCCTCTTTTTTTCCGGTATCCAATATTCGTCTCTTCTTCCACCAGTAAAGGATGAGAAGCCGGCCAGTCTTACCCAACTTGTAAATTTTGCCCGTTGGGAACTACTCTACGTCAACACAAGGGATAGCCCAAGACCTGAGTCTTCGAAGGGCTTGGGCGTAAGGGGAGACTTCTCCTCCAAGAAATTCTAAAATCAGAATTTCCGGAAATGTCTTGAACTATGATTAATCTGATTAAGATGAAAGAAAATCCCCCTGCTCCTTAAAAAGGGGCAGGGGAGAGTCATTTTTATACCCGTAGTCCGGAAAGGAAATACTCCTATTTG
>JAAYIG010000036.1 GCA_012523595.1 Fibrobacter sp. | reverse complement strand
TTCTCTTCGTTGTACTGAGGCAGATCTATCTCCAGTATTGCCGAGAGTTTTTTTTGGAGTTCAACAACAAGCTCTGTTTTCCTGAGCTTTTTCTCTGTTTGCTCCAGTTTTCGCTTTAATGCAGCAAGCCGCTCGACAATTATTGACCTCGGTAAGAATTACTTAAAGATCAATAGCTTTTCATATCTTTTATTTGGGGCAAATCGAAACCACCCGAAAAGAAAGGCCGTGGCGCACCAGAAGGCAACAAGAATCGCCTCACGCATGGCATCTTTGCAGACCGCATTCTTGATGCAGAGGAAAAGGTCATGTTCAATACGCTTATTGAGCAGCTCTGTGATGATTTTGTGTTCAACAAATCCAGTGACTTCATCCAGGTCGAGTTGATCGGAGTCTATTCGGTAAAGCTGGTCCGTGCGCAGATGGCCGGAGATGCAGACACATCAGAAAAACTCGACCGCATGATCCGCTGCCACATGAAGGATCTGAAGACCACCAAGATCGCCCGCGAGGGAGAGGAAACGCAGACACCGACAACCTCACCAGCCGAGTGGGCTGCAGCCCTGCTTGAGAAGGTCGCGGACAAGAAAACTGTCGATAAGCCGACCGACAACCGGAAAAAGCCGAAAAAGATTTCAGATAACACCAAACCGGAAGAGAAAGAAGATGGCGATTCTGCGGAGATTATGGCGGATTGACATGAAAACAATTTCAGATAATGCATGATCTTCTCACTTCTTGTCTGAAATATTTCCAAGCAAGAAGTGTGGCCGAATCAGGAACCTGTAAAGATACGACCAAGAACAATGGGACGCCGAATTCATGAATGATGACCATCCATCAGAACACAAGGGTGCGGTCGAGGACCGTGTGGTCATGTCCCTGACGCTGCCGGACAACTGTGCGCAAAGGTGCTCACGTAAGGGGCATCACTACTTATTCGATGGTGTCGCCTGTTTTGGGTTCAGGTCTTTTCTGGAAATCGTGTTCCGTAAGCCATTGCGCGAAATCATGCACCACCTTTATGTCGAGCAGGAAATGAGTGGTTTGGATATCCAGAAATTCTTCACCAGACTCTTTGGTTTTTTGATCAGTGATCGAGTCGTTCACACCATTATCGTGGAGACCGGCACTCCCGTCCGGGGTTACTCGGAACACAAAAGACTTGCCTGGAAGCAGGGCAAGATGGCTGGGGCAGCATCGAAAAGCCGCCATGCCCGTAAAGGAACCTTCATACTCGGATCACGAGCGGAAAAGGTAATTCGATATCTGCTTTGTGAGGCATTTCTCACTTTAAATGTGCCCTGGGATGTGATCATTGGCGACACGGTCCAGTATATCCATGAACGGTTCGAAATAGACATCCCGGTGGTCCTTGTTGCAAGAGAGTCCGGGTATTGTTGTCGCATTGCCGTCGAAGTCGACAGCGCATTTACCCATTCAAATAAGGTTGTGCGAGAAAGGGATATTCGCAAGGAGAATGCGCTTCGAAAGCAAGGCTGGCAGGTGGTCCGAATCAACGCGGACCGAATCCGCAACAAGAACCAGTTTGCCGAAGACGTTACTGATCTTGCTTTGGAGATCGAAAGAATCGGCAATGAGTATTTCGCCGATCTATGCAGTAGATCTGAATTGGCGGTGGTACAATGAGCTGCATTCCAGTTCTACAGTTTTTTGGCCCATTTTCGAATGAACACCGCAACATCTGCCTTGTCCAATTCGCTTTTAGCCACCGAGAGAACGAAATCGGCGAATTTCCCCTGCGGCACTGTGAAATCGTAACCGTTCAGAACAAGGAAAACAAGAGTGGCCACAGCTCCGACCCGCTTGTTTCCATCGATAAACGGATGGTTCTTCACGATATGAAAGAGGTAGGCAGCCGCCATTTCGTAGATATCAGTGTGGAGGTATTCGCCTCCAAAGGTGGCCGCTGGCATCCCGAGGGCCGACTTGAGCAACTCCAGATCACGGACACCGAGCGAACCACCATAACGGACTACTTGGTCTTGGTGGATTTCGAGAACTTCCGAAAGACTCAAAAACGTGAATTCAGCCATTGGTTATTCTGCCAGTTTCTTGAGCGCCTTAGCGTATTTCTGATTCACTTTGTCAAGTGCTGCCTTGAAAGCTGTCTGCCGATTGGCATCTTTGACCGGCGTAAGCACCAGCGCTTGCCCGTCCGTGGTAACATCGAACGGCGTGTCGGCCTCTGCTCCGATAAGGTCGAGAATCGGTTTTTCAATGATAAGCGCAAGACTATTTCCATGTTTTGTCAGTGTTTTCACCATAATGAACCTCCATTGTGGTTAATACTATGTATCTACAATGTACCACCAAAACACTACGAGAGTCAATACCTTTTTATTGGAGTATCAATTTTATAGCCGCTCGAGTGCCTCTTCGAGTCGTCCATCGACGAGGTGTGTATAGATCTGGGTCGTGGAAATATCGCGATGTCCCAGCGCTTTTTGCACGAGAAGAAGATCGTTCGTGGCGCTGTAAAGATGGGTCGCAAAGGTATGCCGCAATCCATGTGGCGTCAGGTGCTTATCAATTCCCGCCTTCTTCAGCCAATGCGCGAGACGGTTCGCGATCTGGCGCTCCGAAAGCCTGCTATTCCGGTTTGACAGGAAGAGCGCATCATAGCCGGAACTTTGCCGATTCCTTTCTTGTAAATATCTGCGTAAAAGAATCCGGAGGTCGGTCTTGAGGAATTTCACCTGGTATTGGTTTCCTTTGGCTTTGATACGGAGATGCTTCGCATCCAGTTCGATATCGTCGATATCGAGGTTGGCTACCTCCGCCAATCGGATTCCGGTGCCGAGGACAATTTCGAAGATTACCCTGTCCCGAAGATCCAAGGCGTTTGCACAGCTTTTTAGTTCTTTGAGAAGTGTTTTTCTCTCCTGCGCCGTGAGAAACCGGGGAGGCTTCCGGGATAACCTGTGCATCTTGATGATGCGCGCCGGGTTTTCGCCGATAAATCCACTTTCGACTGCCCACCCGAAGAATGCCCGGACCGCCGCCTTGAGTCGGTGGATTGTCGCACTCGACCGGAAATTTCCCTTCGAAAGGGTTACTGTATCGGATGACATGACTCGATCCAGAACAGTTCTATCGATACTTGAAAGGCTATTCTGTCCAGTCAACGTCATCGCAACGTTTGCCACCAGCGCGATATCACGCTGGTATGCGGCGATAGTAGCACCGGCCTTGCTTTCCGCCGAAAGATGGGCACAGAAGGCCGCAAGCGCGGCCTCTGTGGTTACAGGTGTAGCGCGGTCGACAGTGCTGCTACTGGTCATCGTTCCCCTCGTCTTTCGTTTTGCTGTACCCCATTGGCGTGTTCTTCGGCAATGGCAGTTCCGTGATAATGCTCATGTTTCTTGCCCACACCATCATCATTCGGAAGACTCTCATGGTCTTGGTGATCGTTCGCTCTGCCCGGTCTTTGCCATCTGGTGTTTTGAGCAATATTTGTGATTTGTAGAATTTTCCTACTTGTGGTACCCTGATTTCGCAGACAGGACGTTCTCCGCCGAAGAAGGCTTCGACAATATCGAGGTCTTTCCGGTATGTATAAAGTGTCCGGTTTTTCTTACCGGTGTCACGCAGGTGTTCGATAAAGAGTTGTGCTGTGCGGGTGAGGGTAGTGCTTTCCATGATGATAATTTCCTTTGTAGAAAGTGATTACTTTTCGACTGTCAATTCATCGAGTATTTCGAAGAACCTGCTGGTCAGGAGTCGGAAATGTTCAAGCTCGGTTACTGCTTTCGTCGAAATATCATGATCGAGCAATTGCGCCATTTTCGCTTTTACAAATGTAAGTCGGCCAAAAATTTCAACACATGTTTCCATGTATGCCGACCTGAGTTCTTCCTGTTCCGGCACATCCGGCTGTTGTTCGTTCATTGGGATTTCTCCTTTCATTATGTACCTCCTGAGTTCTATTACAATGGACCGGTTCTTTTTTGTCATGTTAATGTAGCAAACATCTTCTGGTATATCAAGTCATTCGAAATCATTTAGCGGATAGGGTCACGATGATTACCAGAAACGAACAGATGCTTGCGAAAACACTTCTCGACCCGGTGCAGTGGGGTCAGGCATATCTGCGCAACCGGGATGGCAAAGAACGCCTCTACTGGCCTCATCAGATCGATGATCTTCGGGCACCGGAACACAATATCATTCATCTGGACGGAAGAGATTGTGGAAAGTCGATATCGATTTCCACCGATGCGCTGCACTTTTCGTTTATAACTCGCGGGGGCCAAGGGCTGATCGCGGCACCGCACCAAGGGCATCTCGATACACTTATCGAGGAGATCGAATTCCAGCTCGACAACAACCCGGACCTGATGAACAGTATCGCGCTGACCAAGTATGGAAAACCGAAGATCCACCGAAAGCCTTATTTCCGCATCGAATTCACCAATGGCTCGATCATCTATTTCAGACCGGCTGGGGCTTATGGTGATGCATTCCGCTCGCTGCATGTGGACCGGATCTGGGTCGATGAGGGTGCATGGCTGTCGGAAAAGGCATGGAAAGCGCTCCGGCAGTGTCTTAAAGCCGGTGGCCGCTTACGGATCTATTCGACACCAAACGGCTTGCGTGACACGACATATTATCGACTCACCCTTTCGGAACAATTCAGGGTCTTTCGGTGGCCGTCCTGGCTGAACCCCAACTGGACACCTCAGCGCGAAGCGGAGCTTATCGAATTTTATGGCGGGAAAGACAGCTCCGGGTGGCAGCATGAAGTTGCAGGAGAGCATGGAAAACCTTCATACGGCGCATTCAATATCGAACAGTTCAACCTGTGCCGTCAGGATGTGTTCGAGTACCGCAAGATAGTCATCACTGATTCGGAACTGCGGGACTGTGACAGTGAAGAGAGTTCTTACGATCGATTAGAAATGCTGCTCAATCTCACGCCACAGACGGGAATGTTCTGGCTGGGCGGCGACCTTGGCTACACGAACGATCCGACCGAACTGGTGCTTTTTCAGGAACACGAAATCGGTGACAGGCAGGTCAAGCGCCTGGTTCTTCGCATCCATCTCGAACACGTTTCTTACCCACATATCGCCCAGATCATCGCTCTTCTCGACCGATATTACACTCCTGCCGGGATCGGCGTGGACAATGGCGGGAACGGGTTGTCGGTGGTTCAGGAGTTGTTAACACTCGACAAGTACAAAGAACTCGATCTCGATGGCCGTTTGAAAGGGTATGATTTCGGAGGCATGACACGGTTGGCGGTCCGGGATGGGCGGGATGTCAAGAAACGCACCAAGGAACTTATGACCAGTCTGATCAATGGTGCGATGCAGCGCAAACAGATCGTTTTTCCTGCCGAAGATGTCGAGATCGAAGACCAGTTTACGACACATACCTACACGTTGCGGGATGGCCTCGTCATCTATTCCAAGGGCAATGACCACATCATTGATGCGATTCGGTGTGCTGTTCTCATTCGGGAGGAACGAAATATTGGCGTGACCGACGAGCAGTTAGTTTCGCTCAAGCCGCTGACAACCGAGCCTGTGTTTATCTGAACGATAATTTAATTATAGGCGAAGCATGCATTATTTTTCAGGCTTGTCTGTATAGCTTGGAAGGGGCAAAGCCGGATTGTGACCGCAAGCACTGGTGCGCGAAAGACGCAATGGAATGATACATTCGAACGGGTGGAAGAATTCTTCGAGCAGCACGGGAAAATGCCCAGGTCGACTTGTAAGGACCATGATGAAGCATTTCTTGGAAAATGGCTGACCCGGCAAAGAAGAAAACATACGGCAGGAAGGTTATCCCCTGATCGGAATAAGCGGCTTATTGATATCGGTGCGCTTGTCCCAAACAATGAACCGGAATTCATGGAAAAGCTTGAAGCATGTGCTGCGTTTATCGAAAAGAATGGACGCACTCCGAGTTCGACCGCTAACGACCTGGCAGAGAAAGGTCTTTATTATTGGCGGGCTGGAGGTAGTGTATCTTTATTTCTGTAAATTTAATTTCAATTCTTTGAATTATCGGGAGTTGATTTTCTCCTAAGGATAGAAGACCTCCCCTAGAGCATTATTCTAGGGGAGAGGACGGCAGACAGTAGTTTCCTTTCTTAACGATTACACTTAAAAGAGAAAGGGGCTGATCTGTGGACGTCCAATCTGAATCTACATTTTTAACAGAGGTGGTGGGTATTCTTAATGAGCATGGCTTTGATGGTGTATCCCGTTGTGTTGAGATCCTGATCAATGAGGCTATGCGTATTGAAAGAAATAATGCACTGAAAGCCGGTCCTTATGAACGTAGTGAAAACCGGAAGGGTTATGCAAACGGATTTAAGCCAAAGACAGTCAGGAGCCGTATAGGAAACCTTACATTTGAAGTTCCGCAGGTTCGTGGCGATGTGTCATTTTATCCCTCTGCACTTGAACGTGGCATTCGAAGTGAGCGGGCACTCAAAGTTGCTATAGGAGAAATGTATGTTAATGGCATATCAACCAGAAGAGTCACTAAAGTTGTTGAGGAAATGTGTGGATTACAGATCAGTAGCAGCGATGTCAGCCGAGCTTCGGCATTGCTTGATGAGGAGCTGAATAAGTGGAGAAACAGACCTCTGGGAACAATAAAATACCTCATACTTGATGCCCGTTATGAAAAGGTACGAATTGACGGTTCTGTTGTTTCTGCTGCAGTTCTTATTGCTACCGGTGTGCAGCCTGATGGCCATCGCTCGGTACTGGGAGTCAGCGTCTCCCTTTCGGAAGCCGAAGTACATTGGCGTAGCTTTCTGACAAGCCTTATGGAGCGAGGTATGCATGGAGTAGTCTGTGTCACTGCCGATGATCACAGCGGCCTCACAGCAGCCCTGAATGCAGTTTTGCCAGGGGTAAAAAGGCAAAGGTGTCAATTTCATCTTCAGCAGAATGCCGGACATTATGTCCCTAAAGTAAGCATGCGGGAAGAAGTTGCCGCTTCGATACGAGCAGTGTTTAATGCACCGGATAAAACTGAAGCAAATCGGTTGTTGCAGCAAGCAATAGTTAAATACAAAAAGAAAGCTTCTCAATTGGCAGAATGGATGGATATCAATATTCCTCAAGGCCTGACTGTATTTGATTTGCCTGAAAAGGTCCGTAAAAAGCTAAGGACAACTAATGGTGTCGAACGGTTAAACAGAGAATTAGCCAGGAGGACAAAGATTGCTGGTTTGTTCCCTAATACCGATTCATTGTTGCGTTTATCATCTGCATTACTAATGGAAATCTCAGAGGAGTGGGAGACTGGTAAGGCTTATATAAAACTGTAACTAACAGGGGCTACTGTCATGTCAAATTTACAGAAAAATTGTTGCTTTATCGGGCTGGACAGCTTATTTTGAAGATGATCTTGATGATTCAACTAATGCTGCGCCAGGTCTAAAATCATTTCTCGATATTATGGCAGTCTGGTGCACAAGTGTCGTGAACTCATAGCAGCTGATACCGGTTTTGTTCTGGTTGAGGAAAGATACCAGTCTGAAACTTTTAAAACACTAAATTTCCCCTTAGATGTAAATATTTCCTTTATTAAACTTACTTATTTTGGATTTGGAGCTAACTTTCATGCTAACCTCAATAAAGAATTTCAGGACTTTGCATTATCATTCGCACTGTTTTTTGGGAAATTGAGATAAACCATAATGCAGCATACTATCTTGGAGTAAACTATGAAATTTCGTTACCTGTTATATTGTGCTTTGTTTGGCTATGTATTCATTGTCAGTAGTAATGCTTGTGCACTGGAATTTTCAGCTGGTTTGAAGGGTGGTATAAATCTTGCAAAATTTTACGGGGCCAGAAAACTGGAAATAATTGTTGGTCATTACGACCCATATAAAAATCAAGTGATGAAGCCCGGTTCCATGGCTGGTGCTGTTTTACAATTTAAAGTATCCGATAAGTTCGCCCTTCAACCTGAACTTCTATTCTCTTCAAGAGGACAAAAAATAAGCGATGGTACTGACTGGAAAACTCTCATTTTAAATTATATTGAAGTACCTATATTGACACAGTTCCTCATTCCTATTGGTGTTGTAACGCCTACTATTTATGCTGGGCCTTCACTTGCCTTCAAAATTGGAAAAGTAAATAGAATCGGTAAAACCGGCGGAATAGAAAACAATATGGATGATAATGAACGTGAAATATTTGACAAATATTATAACAAATTTGATTTAGGAATTGCCGTAGGGGGTTCAGTTGGAACCAAAGTCGGTCCAGGCAGTTTAATAGCTGATTTTCGTTATACCCTTGGATTACTGTACATCGAGAAACTAACCAGTGATCTCGAATCACAGGGTATTACTAAAGAAGATTTTTCAAAACACAGCGTCTTTACATTTGGATTGGGTTATCTTTTTGCATTCTGATTTGATGATTTTTCAATTTAAACACTTTGATTTCTATATCAAAATGAGGAATGCACCTTAAAAACTCCAATCTAAAGAACAAAGGAATCAGGAACGCGGCGACGAGAACAAAGACGCAAGAAGGCCGGTTTACAGACAACCAACAAACGCATGGCGGTTCCGGGCTCAAAGCAGCCCTCCACCCAAATGCCCGCTTGGACAAGGGGTAGGCCGGAATACCGTTCCATCAAGCTCCCAAAGCACCGCTTGACTGATCGGTAATCAGGCATTTTTATTAGGCGGGCACTTCGCCATGCGTCGAACGTTAGGCAAAATTTGGTCACCCCAAGAAAAGACACCGCGCAGGAAAAAGACAAAATTCGAACTGAACATTCAATAAAAAGGCGGGCTGGAAGAGAAAAACGAAAGGCAGAAAACCGGCGCGCTTCAAGACAAGCCGCACATCCTGTTCGGCCAAATCATAACCCTACCCCAAATCACTTCTGCAATTTTAGCGGAAGTTCAAGACCATTACTTTCAAGAAGAAGTTGATTACTAAGAATTTCTTCCGTTTTTCCATATGCAACTATTTTACCAGTAGACATAAGAGCAACCAATTTACAAGTTTCAAAAATGAAATCGAGGTCATGCGATACTGTAATTCGAGTTGCACTAAGTGCATTAACGAGATTAATCAGTTTTCGGCGATTCCGTGGATCTAAGTCAGATGTCGGCTCATCCATTACAATAACATCGGGTTTCATCACCAGTACAGTCGCAAATGCCGCGAACCGTTTCTGTCCATGCGAAATATGGGCAGGCGATTTGTCCCGAAGTTCCCAAAGGTTCAGTTCCTTCATGGTTGTCTCGACCCTTTTCTGCAATTCGCTAATCTCAACGCCAAGGTTTTCTGGGCCGAATGCGACATCATCGTACAGGCGAGCACTGAATAGCTGGTCATCGGGATTCTGAAAGACTACTCCGACAATGCGCCGGATGTTCTCTTGTGTCTTCTTTGACAGAACCTCACCGGCTATTTTTATCGTTCCATTTTGCGGCAGATAATATCCGTTAAGATGGTTCACAAGTGTTGATTTTCCAGCTCCATTAGCGCCTACAATACCTACAGATTCACCATCGGCAATATTCAGGCTAATGCCATCCAGAGCCATTGTCCCGTCTAAGTATGTAAACCTCAAATCATCTATCTCAACATTTGCCATTTTAAGCATTCCTCAATTCAGAAAATGACCCGTATGAGCGTAAAGACCAGTAGCGCAGCACAGGTTAATACGACTTCATCTATTCTGATTTTATCTATTTTCTTCTTGGTCAACTCACCGTTGAAACCCCGGGCAATCATTCCTCGGTAGATTCTTTCTGCCTTATTATTTGTTCGCAGCAGCAAGGAACCAATCAGTTTTGCAGTAGTGAAAAGGTCTTTGCCCTTTTTACCAAATGACCTCAAGTTGCGGGCTTTCTGCATTGCCATTGCTTCTTCAACAAGGAGAAAACTGTATCGGTAAAGGAGAACCAATTGTGTTACAAAGACATTCGGGACACGGAAATCGCGCAATATCTCACAGATGCGATAGAAGGGAACGCACAGAGTAAATGCCAAAACTGCCGAAATGGTGACCAGACTTTTTATGAGAATAACAGTGCCAGATACTATTCCCGAGCTAATCACCATTGTGTTTATTTTAATGTATGGATGAGTATCCAGTAATGGATTAGCCGCAGCCATTATAAGAACGAACGGTGATATGAGAGCCAATCGCTTCAAGATAGGTGCAATCGGCAAACGACCGGCAGTTATCAGCATTACAGGAAAAACCGCATAGATGATTCCCGCGGTGATATCATGCTTGTTTACAGAAATTACAAAGAAGACAAATAGCAGCAGGATAATAAGTGCTGCCCTGTGATTTCTCCAATTAACAAAGAAGGCCGGGGCATAAGTACCCCGGCCTGCCAAGTGAATATAGGCTAATCGGGCACTTTGCTTCATGCACTTGTTTGGGGCTTTGCGCCCCTACCCCGAAGAATGAAACCTATAGTACCAGCCATAAAAAGCACTAAGAAACTGCCAACAACGCCAGCCACGCTTGTTCCAGGGCAGACCGGTGAAGCGGGCTCCGCCTTTTCTTGCGCATGTTCCGTTGCCGCTGTCTCTGTAGCCTTGAATGAGTAATCGGGCAGGAAAGCAAATTTTTCCTGAATGGAGCCAAGTACATCGTGAACTTTGTTGCCGGCTCTTTCAAATTCTTCTGTGCCGGTGACTTTTGACATTGACCATTCGAGCCCATCAGGACTTGATGAGGCAAACCAAGCGAATATGCCGCCAAACGCCAACGCGGCGACCGCAAACGCCGCAATAATGAGGCGAGGGGGCTTGACCGCATTTGCCGGAACAAGCAGCGCAGGTTCGGTACGGGCAACAAAAGCAAGAACTGCCCAAACCACCAAACCTTCGACAATTCCTATTGCAAAATGAATTGGTAGCATGACAAGGACGAAGGTGCCAAATGGTAGCTCAGAAATGCCGGAAAGAAGCGTCTGGACGACAACAGAAAATGCGCCCATGAGCAAACCGGCATCCGCTGCGACAATGCTTGCTGCTGCAAGTTTTCCAGGAGATTGTTTATTTCCTATGATTAATTTGTAAATGAACGGATAGGCTATAAATGCGGGAAAGAAACCAAGGTTGAAAATATTGCAGCCAAGCGCAAGGATTCCCCCGTCTGCGAAAAACAGACATTGAATTGTCAAGACGGAAGCAATTGCAATAAAGGCGCGATAAGGACCAAGCAATGCAGTGAGAAGCAAACCGCCCCCGATGTGTCCGCTTGAACCAGTTCCCGGTATGCTGAAGTTTATCATTTGTGCAGCGAACACAAATGCACCCAGAACACCCATGAGTGGGGTTTTTGAATTGTCTTTTTCTTCTGCAATCTTCTTAGCTGAGTATCCAATTAAGGCACCGCTGGCAATCCAGAAAGCGCCACCAACTACTGGCGAAATCAACGCATCTGCCATGTGCATAGTTATTCTCCCTTCTTTTCATCTGTTTTGATGACAGGAAACGCGAACGTCAATCCAGCAGTAGCTGAAAGCGTCATTTCCTTTTCAAAATTTCCGTTTATCCCAGCATCAACGGTACACCAGTCGCACAAACAGAAATTGCAGCCCGCTTGCCAAAGATCAAGGCCTTCGTGGGTACCCCCAATTTCAGCACCAGCGCAGAACTTTTCACCATCGAAATGGCAACACAATCCATAAGTGAGGTCGGCGTCGTTGGTGTCGGCAGTGGCAGTCATGCCAAGGTTCAAGTCACACCCTACGGGCCCAAACCCTTTTGACAATATACCATTGATACCATATGCTTTGTCGCCAAAGCTGCCACTTGCTGATAGTGCAAATAGGCCAGGAATCAATCCAAACTTCAACCCGATTTCAGCGCCCTCAAATCCGCGTTCTGCGTCAGGCAATGGCTTGTAACCGAATCCTATTCCAACATCCATTCTGTCGGTCACGCCATGCTTCAGCCCGATTCCTGCCGCTGCCGCATCTTTCCAGAAATCGCATCCGGTTTCGAGTTCAAATGTGCCTTGCGTGACTGTTCCGGCATCGTCTGTGGCAAATGGTCTAGCCGCCATTACCGGTGAAAAACCAACTTGTACCATGAAGGAAAAAAGGCCGACATACACAAAATTCCGAACCATTCTCCTGCCTCCTCTGCTGAAATGTGGCATGATAATATATTTCGTGCTACACAGGAAGGCAAGAAAGCATCTATCGAATCTATTTGCTGTACATATCTTCTTATTCTGTATCTTCTCCTGATGCAGATATGCTAAGGCTCAGGTGTTTGACACCAACGAGTGCCTTGAGACTCGTAGAAAGTCGCTCAACGTCTCTCGCCTTTCCTCTGACAGCGATGACTTCCAGACATCTCGATGCGATTAGGCATGTGATAACAAGGTGTGCCGATTCCGTTTTCGAAATGGAAGGTAGTTGCATTAAAACCACCCTTCAATATGAAGTTTTGCAGGCACTTTCATATTATCATGCTGGAGATCCAATTCTAGAAGATGAATTGAGTGCTGCATTTAATGCCGCTGCATACAGAAATGATACTGCGACTGTCAGGGACTATTTCGACAGAGTCTATGAATGGATGTACAAAAACTACAGAGTCAAACCCGAAAAAACACCACCTGTTCTTTTTTTTCAGCAACCCTGCATTCGTTAAGGTCAACCAGGGTAACTTGTGCTTAGGCTATCGCTATCTGCTTCCAATAAAAATACGCATGCCAAGATATGCGCCAAATCGTAACCCAGCCTCAAAATCCACATCAGATGCATAATACCCATAGGGTGAGAACTGTGCATCAGCAAAAAGTTCGAGATGGCGTATGACTCTATACCCTGCCCCTGCAACTATCCATGGAACTATCGAAGTTCCTTCGGCAACGATAATATCGTCACCAACGGCGGTGGGCTTCCGCTCATCGTAAACAAACGATACTTCGATTGCTGGGCTATTTGTATAGTTAAGTCTTTCAGAAAATGCACCTGCCAAAAGATCGTTCCCTGGCCACCAAGAGAATAATCTCGTAACTTTACCTCACTACCAGCGACTCGATATGGTTCAGATGTTTTTAGTCTCCCAATCGCTTCAATACGACCGATCCATGCCGGAAAAGTATTGAAGGTCAATCCGAGTGCCGCACCATCACCAGCTCGAAGCGTTATGGCTGTTTCTGGCCGAGCTTCAGTTCGGCCTAAGATTGTGAACACGAGGATTGTTATTAACATAAATGCTGTAAGAATGTTATTTTTCATTGTAAATTCCATTTTTTGTGTTGCTTAATTTCACAAATACTCAACTACATAGTTACGAAAAGAATTGTATGTTAAAATAGATAGAGTGTACCTTAAATCAATTCTTCTCTGTATAAAACAGTGTTAAACGCAAACAAGAAAAGAAGGATGGGTGGGGGCGGAAAATAAGATCGGCTCAGTCAACGGCAGCTAACAGGCCAAGGCCAAAAATTTGCAAAGTTGATATATGGTATATTATGATATTATAGTTGCAAATCTTCGGCCGTTGGCCGGGACGTTGGTACGCATACAAAGTAAAGTCGTGAAAGAAAGTATGATTTAATGAAAGGTAATAATTTTTACAGATTATGAAAGCATTAAACAAAACAACCTTATTCCTAATCTTGGTCTTTTCAATCAGTTTTTCAGTTGCTGGCATTTATGAATTATTGGGCGGTACAGGTATCGGGACCATTGGTTTTACCTTTTTGGGTGCGGCATATATGTTTTTCCCAACCATCTGTGTGCTAATTGTTGAAAAAATTGTACATAAAGAAAAAATCAAAAACCGATTACTTTTATCGTTCAAACTGAACCGATGGTTTTTAGTGGCCTGGCTGTTTATGCCAGTGGTATCTTTTGCTACATTAGGAATTAGCCTTTTATTCCCAGGGATTAATTATAATCATGAAATGACTGGTTTGCTCGAACGCCTGGCAGTAATTCTGCCACCTGAAGAAATTGAGAAAGCAAAACTATCATTACAAACCTTACCAATTAGTTACCTTTGGATCGTATTGATTCAAGGTCTATTTGCTGGTATTACCATAAACGCACTGTTTGCCTTTGGCGAAGAACTTGGCTGGCGTGGTTTTTTATTGAGGCAATTTCAGCATATGTCTTTTTTAAAAGCTTCGCTGATTATCGGTTCTATATGGGGTATATGGCATACACCTTTGATTCTGATGGGGCATAATTACCCTCAACATCCACAAATTGGTGTTTTAGTGATGGTGATGTTCTGTATTTTGATAACACCATTCCATCTGTATATCACCATAAAAGGAAAATCGGTGATTGCTGCGGCAATTTTGCATGGAACAATGAATGCTACAGTGGCAATTTCAATTATTGGAATATCGGGTGGAAATGATTTAACTTCGGGAATTACAGGTTTACCCGGATTTATTGTCTTGTGTGTTTTTATGATCATTTTATTTTTCTATGACAGATTTTTTGGCAAAGACAAAATATTAACGAATCAGATAGGTAAATTTCTTTAGAACCTTTGGTGATGATTAAATGGATAAAAATGTACGACGGCACAACAATTAGTAAAAAGGAGACAGACTTGTTAAGTAAAATTTTTCTGCAAATTACAAATTAGCCATATGCTTTGCTGAAAACAAAACTGCTCTTTGGAGTTGACGAGATGCTGTATTTCTGATATTTTCCTCTAAATCAGAGACAGGTATGGATAGTGCATACTCTCTGCCTAGAAGCCAAGCCGGGCCCGATTTTGCAATCCTGGCAACAGCCCAGGAAGTTTTTGTACCCATTAATCGCGCAGCTTCGATTGCATTGATAAGATAGTTTTGAAGTCAATTCCATAACCGAGAATCCATTTCTTTCTAGCCTCAATACATTCTATAATAGTTGGATGAATTGATTTTCCGGATTCTAGATCTGCTGTGACGTAAATCATCGCAATATCACAAAGCCAGTTCCATAAAATTGATTCGATAAAATCATCCATAATGTTTTACGGTTGCGACCACAAAACTTATCCGAATCAATTTGGATGTCACCCTATACAATTACACGGCAACAAATACTTCCAGATGCATAACGTAAAGCATCTATCAAATGTTCGGAAGCATGAAGACTACATTTCCATAATTCCGGGTTACATTCAATTGATAGTGTTTCACCGGCTCGGACTTCTCGACCATCACCGTGCCCCAGCGTTCTATCATCAGAAAGAAAGTGCCATCCAATTTTGAAATCAATTCCCATATTTAGAGCGATTCTGAAAGGTTTTTAAC
The DNA here is from genome assembly GCA_012523595.1 of Fibrobacter sp. Classification (NCBI taxonomy): domain Bacteria; kingdom Pseudomonadati; phylum Fibrobacterota; class Fibrobacteria; order Fibrobacterales; family Fibrobacteraceae; genus Fibrobacter; species Fibrobacter sp. The sequence continues at coordinate 411 of JAAYIG010000036.1, read as the reverse complement.
ACTATTTTCAAGAATATTAAATGTCTTTACACAACCTATCTGTATTAAACACGCGTCAGCATCGATCATATCCTGAATAGTATTATAAATTTTCCGACGATATAAATCTTCATGAGACATAGAAAGAGGTGTTCCATACCCACTAAGTAATTCAGCTGTGATCAGTTCTGAAGTTCCAAAATCATATCCAGGATCTCCGAAAAAAGCTCTATCAATGTCGATAAGAGCACTTATATCCTTCTTCTCACTGTCATTACTAATTAATATATTACCGTTATGCAGATGTAAGCATTCGGTAAACCCCGTATTTTAATCTAATTCTGGAAAAACCATATTTCTGTCAAAAAAGGAGAAATATGGAACTAACAGACGAAATGCTTATCCCCACATTTAAGGCCAGCGGGCTGACCC
>JAAYIG010000035.1 GCA_012523595.1 Fibrobacter sp. | reverse complement strand
CTCCGTAACTTCGGGAGAAGGAGTACTCATATGGGAAAAACTTAAACATATGAGTGGCACAGAGCAGGGAGGAGCAACTGTTTAACAAAAACACAGGATTCTGCAAAATTGTAAAGATGATGTATTGAATCTGACGCCTGCCCGGCGCTGGTGTAGCTAAATAGGCGGTGGGCTTAAATGCTCGTCGTTTTATACCCTCCTAGCAAGCGGCGGCCTTAACTCTGAGGGTCCTAAGGTAGCAAAACTCCTTGGCAGTTAATTACTGTCCTGCATGAATGGCGTAATGACTCCTCTACTGTCTCCAACATTCGCCCAGCGAAATTGACATTTCTGTGAACATGCAGAGTACTAACAGGTAGACGGAAAGACCCTATGAACCTTTACTGCTCGCACTTACCGAGAGTGCTTTGTGGTTCGTGTAGAATAAGTGGGAGCTTATCATGGATTGGCAGCAATGAAATACCACTCATACTACAGGCAGTCTCCAGGTACCGGATATGCGCGTATGCACCAGTACTAGATGTTTGTGCAAGGCAGTTTGGCTGGGGTGGCGGCCTGCAAAAAAGTAACGGAGGTGCACAAAGGTAGACTTCGATCTTTCTAATATAGATTCGAAAGCGTAATGGCACAAGTCTGCCTGACTGTGAGATTGACAGATCGAGCAGGGACTGGTTTATGGCTATTATACCCGTATTTTTGGCAGATGCCTCAGTGTCTTGGCTCGTATACGGCATGATAGTGTACAGTCGGTCATAGTGATCCGGTAGCCCAGAGTGGAATGGCTATCGCTCAACGGATAAAAGGTACTCTAGGGATAACAGGCTTATAACCCCCCGGAGTCCTAATCTACGGGGTTGTTTGGTACTTCGATGTTGGCTCATCACATCCTGGTGCTGAAGGTGGTTCCAAGGGTATAGCTGTTCGCTATTGAAAGTGGTACGTGAGCTGAGTTCAGAACGTCGTGAGACAGTTCGGTCCCTATCTTCTGTGGGCGTACGATATTTGAGAGGAGCTTTTCTTAGTACGAGAGGACCGGAAAGGACGTACCTCTGGTGTACCAGTTGTTCCGCCAGGAGCATCGCTGGGTAGCCATGTACGGAACGGATAACCGCTGAAAGCATCTAAGCGGGAAGCCAGCCTCAAGAATAGATATCGCGTGGGGGTTTCCCCCCTGAAGGGTCCTTGAAGACTACAAGGTCGATAGGTCACAGATGTAAGTCCAGTAATGGATTCAGTCGAGTGATACTAATAACCCGTGCGGCTTGATACTTTTTTACTTATATCTCTACCGCAATGTGTGCTTCATCAACAAGATTATGTCTGCCAAAAATATTTCTTGGTAGTTATAGCGCAGGTGATACACCCGTTCCCATCCCGAACACGGAAGTTAAGACCTGCAGCGCCGATGGTACTGTGTGGGACAACTGCATGGGAGAGTAGGTCACTGCCAAGTTTAATCTTAAGCCCTTGTCAATTGACGAGGGCTTTTTTTTTACCGCTGATTAAGATGATTTTGGATGATTGAAATGAATAAGAACAGATAAGCATGAATTTAAAACTATTGCACGCCACAAATCCGGTAAGCTGATTACCTTGATTAATTTAGTTTCTTAAAAAGATCTCTGCTGATACTGTCTCTTTCCTCTTTATCCTCTTTTTGGTTATTTTGATGATTGGTGTATGTGCCGGAAAAGATTGTGATGCTCCAGATAGTCTTAAAACCAACCTTTTATGTTGCCTCTTTCCAACAATTATGTTATAAAATAGAGTAAACTATTTTTAACTCTTCCCGCAATATCCTTCCCGGGGAAAAAAATGTCTACAGAATCCTTTTTTTCAAAAGAGCACATAGAAACATCCCGGCTGAATGCCTCGGCAGTATTGGCTGAGCAGGCGATCCATTGTCTCGAACTGGTTTCCGAACTGGCGGAAAGCGGTCTCTCTTTTATGTTTAAAGGGGGAAACTCTCTGCTGATGCTTCTGGAAAAACCGGCAAGGTTTTCCATCGATGTAGATATAGCTACTGACAAATCCAGAGAGGAAATTGAGCAGATATTGGACAAAATCGTTCAGAAATACGGACGGTTCAATAAATGGGAACGAAGGCAGCATAAGACAAAGCCCTGGATTCCACTGTCAAGTTACTATCTTTTCTACCGGTCTTTATACGATAATAGTGAAAACTGTTCGGTTATGCTCGATGTACAGATGATGCGCAGTCCTTATATGACCCAGTTCAAACCGGTTGCCTGCGGAACTCTCTACAAAAGTCCGGTAAGTGCCGAAGTCCCTCTGCCATCAAGCATTATCGGAGATAAACTGCTGACCCTGGGGCCAAATACACTGGGGATACCGCTGGGAAAGGGAAAAGAGGCGCAAAGGTTGAAGCATGTCTTCGATGTATCACGGCTTTTAAAAACTCTGCCTGCCTTATCGGAGATAAAAGAGAGTTTCAGAGCCTGCATAGGGCAGGAAAACAGAATCCAGCAGAAGGAAATTACCGAAAAAGAGATTATCAAAGATACCATGAGATTCTGCTGGTCGGTTGTTTTCTGCCAGGATACTCCGGAGCAGGAAAAGTGTTCACCTGTTTTAGCTGAAAATGCCAGAGGGATAGGGCCTTTTGCTGAGCATCTTTTTGATGCCGGTTATTGCTGGAGTGACCTTCAGACCGACATGGCCAGAGTAGCAATGTGCATATCTGCAGTTGGAGAGGAAAGCATTACAGACAGCCAGTTTATAGAATCACTTGAAGGAAACGGGAGTTGCAGTCCTCTTCCTGATGGAGTACTGGAAAATAACAGCTTTGCAAGGAAATACTGGGAAACAGTGTTCAAATGGACCGATGCAGATTTCCTGTTGGATGAATGATGGATAATCAGAATAATTCAGATTCTCTCTTAAAAGCCGTTGAGGAGGTCCGGAAAAAAGAGGGACGGATCAGACTCAGTGATATGGATCTTATTGTGCTTGCAGCAGATGAGATCTCCCGTACCTTTACATACGAAGAAAAAAACTACTCTGCCTGAAAAACAAGATGAAAAAAATACTGATAATTCTTCCCAACAATCTGGGAGATGTGATCATGGCTCTTCCGGTGCTTGCCGGATTGAAGGCAGAAGATACACCATGCCACATTACCTTTTTTGTTGAGGAGGGTTTTGAGGGCGGGCTTGTAAATAGTGAATTCTGTGACCGCATTTTCCTTTTCCCCCGCAAATCTATAAGAGATCTGACACGTTCATCTGACTGGCAGGATGGGATTAAAAAACTCAGTGATCTGATTTCAGAGCTTAAAGCTGAACAGTTTTCTCTTGTATTGAATTTATCCCAGCATTCCTATACTCATTACATCGCCTCTATTCTCGATAGTTCTGAAATAAGGGGACGTCAATACCTGAGAACTGGAAATCAGGCTGTCCTGGACAATTGGAGCCAGTATCTGTATGCGATACCCTTTTCGCGTCAGATCAATATGCTGCACGCTTCCGATGTTTACAAGAGAATAGCCGGAGTCAGAGGCTGTGTCAGTAAAAAGTTGATCCGTATTGGTAAAGATGAGAGGGAAAAAGCGATGAATTATCTCCAGAATGCTGGTTTTTCATCGCAGTCCCGGATAGCGGTTTTTCAGCCTGGCGCGGCTGTTGGTGCCAAAAGATGGGAACCCAAAAATTTTGTTGAGCTGGGAAAAATGCTTATCTATGATGGATATAAACTGCTTGTTACCGGTGCTCCTGCAGAAAGGGAAACAGCAGAATCTATCATGCGCCAGCTTGGACAATCATGCCATTCATCTGCAGGGAAAGTAAGTTTCAGGGAGACAATAGCATTGGTTGATTTGTGTGAAGTCTGTGTGACAGGTGATACAGCCCTCATGCATGCGGCATCAGCACTTGGGAAGCGTGTTTATGCACTTTTCGGTCCTACAAACCCGGTGGAAACCGGTCCTTACGGAGACGGGCATATTATTTTTTCGGGATTATGCAGCAGTCGGCCCTGTTTCTGCTTCAATTGCACTGCTAAAACATGTATGGAATCGATTACACCACGGAGCATCTATTCTGGTATAAACGGCAGATTCAATGAGATAAAGGGCTGTGATGTCTACCGCACCAGTATTGATCAGAACGGCACTTACAGGCTTCTTCCTTTGCTTCCGGAATCAGTTCCGTATTTTGATCCGAAAGGAGCAGACCTGGTAAGAAGGTGTTTTGAATCATCTGACAGTATCCCATTGGAGGATGTTTTGACGGATGAATACCTGAATCAGGCTGAGGAGTTTTGTGCCAGTGTAGAAGAGATTGAGCGGGCATTGGATTGCTTTTTAAGGGATAAACGGATCGAGCATATCAGACGCTATGATGAATTTCGTCAGGCGATGAACAACAGCACCGGAATAAAGGCTTTCTGGAATGCGATATTGAATATAAGGCTCAACAACATAGCTATTCTAAATGCCAAAGATTCGATCATGGAATGCCGGAGGGCATGCATGTTAACCCGCTTGCAGATTAGTTCCGCGTTGTCAAGAAGATGAAATGCCGTTTATGCTTATCTGACAGGCCTGTACTGCTTACCAGTGACAAGAGACGCAGGTTTTTTCTCTGTTCTGAATGCAGTCTTATCTTTGTACCGGACTCAGAACTGGTCAGTGTTGTACAGGAGAAAGAACGGTATGATCTTCATGATAACAGTCGGCAAAACAGTGGTTATGTTGAGTTTCTCTCTGAACTTATTCCACTCATAAAGAACTCAGGTATTTACAAACCATCAATACTGGATTTTGGAAGCGGCAAAAACGCGGTCCTTTCATCACTGCTTGATGAAAACAGATTAAGTTGCGATTCCTATGATCCGCTTTATGGTGTTCTGATCGATGAGAAACAGAAAAAGTATGATGTGATAGTTCTGTGTGAAGTAATCGAACATTTAAGAAATCTCAGAGAGGAATTGCGGCTTATAAAGAGTCTGCTCTCTGAGCGGGGGATAGTTGTTATCAGGACCAGGATGTATCCATCGGGAGACAGTTTTCCGGGTTGGTGGTATGCACAGGACATCACACATATAAACTTTTTTTCACTTGAAACCATAAGAAAAGTTGCCGGAATGATGGATGGCAGGCTGGAGGAAACGGAGTTTCCGGATATTTTTATTGTTCGGAGGGATTGTTGAAAGATAAGATTTCTCCTTGGGAACTCGTAGAAATGACAACCGGACTGTTGTCGAAATAGAAAAACAGACAGTTGTTGATATTGGAAAACATGTTTCGATACCGATGCCGATTCCGATTCCGATTTTCAGGATGTCATTCAGTAATTTCCTTTATAATTACACTGCCATTTTGTAAAGTTACGCAGTTGCAGGAGATGCTAATATCCGGTTCGAATCTTACCTCTGAATCGGATGGAAGGATTCCGAATGTGCAAAACGGGCTCGGGGCGCTTGAGTAGAGGATGTTATCGCGGAAGATGCAGACTCTTTTGTGTATGTGACCGAAAAACACGCCGGAAATTTTCGCAGGTGAACCGACCAGCAGTTTATGAAAGGAATCCCCGTTTATAAGAAGCATATCTTTGTCAAGCCAGGGACAGTCAAGCTGCAGGGCCGGGAAATGAATGAAGATCAGAACAGAAGATTCTGAGTGTTCATTCAGGAATTTATTCAGGAAGTCAGCATGTGATTCTGTAAATAGCCCGTGGGGATCGATCTCAGGCGCTCCTTTGGCATCTATAAACAGGAAGACATAGTTGTCTTTTTCGAAAAATTTCATGGGGCCGTATTTCCGGCAGGTACCTGTCTGCAGTAGTGAAGTAAATTCCGCTGAATCGTGGTTTCCATTGACAGTGTAAAGAGGGCAGGGGATTCCTGAAAAGAGGGATTTTGCAAGCTGCGCTGATGCCTGATCTGGTTTATTGATCAGATCTCCTGTATGGACAACAAAATCGAGGGGAATATTCTGTTTTTTTATCAGGTCAATCAGTCTGGATGCACACTGAAAGGTGTTTCTTCCGAAGAGAGAGAAATCTTCTGAACTGCCTATATGAGTATCACTGATGTGTATGAAGGAAACGTCAGCGGTCATTGTGATTGTGATTGACTCTGGAGTGTCTTTTCAACGAAATGACGAATCAGTTTTCTTTCCGCCAGACCAAGATTCTTAAATTGAACGCCGACTTCAGAGCTGTCATTTGATTTCTGGATGTGAACCACAATGGCATCGGTACGGATAATTACAATGGATTCGGGCAGAAGGAATGTCAGCCTGAGGGTCTGACCGGGAAGGAATTTTTTCTCGGCCAGAAATCTCATCCCGCTTTCGCTGAGATCCATGACCGTACAGATTTCCACAACCTCTGTAGTCGAGAGGTGTAATTCTGAAGTATAGATTTCGACAGTGACCAGCTCGGTTTCGACCCTGGTATGTGCTCTTCTTTCAATCATTCCCATTTTAATAAAATAGATAGCGGAAAATTGAAAGGAAATCAGCAATTTTTTACAGGTGCCTCAAAATCTGTTTCTGCTTTCCGGCTGGCAGGATAGATATTAATCTCTGCATTTGAATTATCTGAGCTTTTAAGTCATAATTCATGTAAAGATCCTGGTAAAACAGGAAACTGGATATAAAGGACAGGAATGGAACGAAAATCTTTCACACGCGTTACAATGGCTCTGGATATTGTGAGAAAAATCCAGGAAGGGCCATACAGCGGTTATCATGAGCTTGCAATAGTAAAACATCAGATAGATCTCCATGATATCATCTCTGTTGAGGATTCCTCCGGAACAGGGATAGAATGCGATGATCCCAGGGTGCCCTGCGATGAGAGCAATATATGCTGGAAAGCAGTTGATTTGATAAAGAACGAGTGTAGTGTTGATAAAAATGTGAAAATTCATATAAGCAAGCGGATTCCTGTGATGGGAGGGATGGCGGGGGGGAGCGCCAATGCTGCAACGATGCTGGAATTGCTGAATGAGTTGTGGGGGCTTGGGCTGAGAGAGGAGAGGTTGATGAGCCTTGGAAGGAAGCTCGGGATGGATGTTCCCTATTTTTTTAAGGGACAGACTGCTTTGGATTCTGAGGCTACCTGCTGCCTGGTACCGTTGCCGACTTCCCTGCGATTTGTATTCGTAATAGCTGTTCCGGATTTCGGGGTTTCAACAAGCGAGGTCTATCGGGGAATAGATTATTCGGTCATTAACAGGCAGCATGAAAAAACAGAGAAGATGCAGAGATGTTTCCTGGAGAATGATTGGAAAGGTGTTCTTGAATCGATGCACAATGATTTTGAGACCAGTGTGTTCAGATCTTACCCCAGGCTCAGAGAGTTAAAGGCACAGTTGCTGGAGGCAGGCTGTATGCAGGCAATAATGACCGGTTCCGGCTCAACTGTAATCGGAATCGCAGAAAATCTGCAGAAAGCAGAGGATATCAGAAGAAAGATTGATTGCCGGACTATTGTATCTTCAACACTTGAAAAGTGAAAAAGCTGAGGACTTTTCTTATATTATAAAGGGGTGAGTATTCCAAGAAGGTAAATCATGAAGAAAACATCTATATCCAGGACAAAGAATTTCAGATGGAACACGAAGCATGAGTTATATGCTTACTTCAAAGAAAACTATGGCCTGACAGAAGATATTATAGACAAAGAGATAGATGATGTAATGACACGGTTCCGGCCTCGGAAAGGGCAGATAATCAGAACCCAGGAGTTATGGCAGAAAGTGGGGCAGGAACTGGAGTCAAAGAGAAAGCCAACTTGTTTACCGGGTTCTTAATCATCCCGCCTGTCGTCGAAAACCCGCCTGTATCTGTAATCGTAAGGATCGTAGAAGTAATCCCCATACATCGGGTAACCAGAGTACCTCATCACACTTAATCTCAGCATTGTATTTTGCGATGGTTTCCAGGTCAGGGAGACATCAAAGGGGATACTCTTAAAGTATTCCATCGATTGAAGATTACTGGTTGTCAGGTTATGAGCTGATGAATAAGTGGAGAAGATCGGAAGACCGAAATTAAGGTTCAGGGTAACCGGGGCAGAAAAATGGTACTGAATCATAGTAGAGTAGAGGCTTTGAGATTTGAGATCGGAGATGGATGATCCACTGGACATCCCGAAGCTCAGACTGTGCTGGATGGAGAGTCTTGAAGGGTCCAGAAGCCCGGTTCCGGCCTGGCTCTCATTTGTTTCATAGTCATCTTTGGATTGTCCAAATACGTTTACCAGTAAACAGGCTAAGAGAATGAGTGTCTTTTTCATGCCGCCTCCTGAGTACACCTTCTTACAATTCGTGTATCCATAGGAAAATATTATGTGGACAAGGTAGCCTGATAAGAATAGTATAACAATTCAAGCAGGAAAAATACAAATAAAAATAAGTATCAGGCAGTTCTGTGTATTCTGAAAGAATACACTTTTCATATATATACCTTGATTGAGCAAAAGGTATTTGCTTATAATAAGAGTATGAACGTTATGCCGAATCGTCCGGAACCGCCAAATATTTTCGAATATTACGATTATCGTAAATATTTGAGGGATTTGGTGGCACATGAGAAGGAGAGAACTTCTGTATTCTCGAATCGGTATATTGTGCAAAAAGCAGGGTTCAAGTCCCCAACAGCTCTGAAGCATGTAATAGATGGGAAGCGCAATTTAAGTCTTGAGGCGGCAAACAGATTCGCGACTGCACTGAAAATCGAGGGCACAAAGAGGCATTATTTTCTGACACTTGTTCTGTTCAACCAGACAGCTTCTCTGGCTGAGCGGGAGAAGTATCTTAAAGAGCTGATGGAACTCAAGAGAACAGAGATACCGACAAAGCTCGATGAGGACAGTTATGAGGTACTTTCGAAATGGTACCATCTTGCGATCCGTGAGATAGTCGACCTTCCGGACTACAAAAACTCCACAAAATGGATCTCCCGTGTATTAAATCCACAGATAACACCGCAGGAAGCCGCGGAGTCACTGAGTTTGTTGAAGAGGTTAGGGTTGATAGTGAAGAAAGACGGCCGTCTCAGCCCGTCGGAGAAGACTCTTGCCACAGATGAGCGTGTACATTCGGTGAAGGCTGTGGAGTTTCACAGGCAGATGATAAGGCTGGGAGCGGAATCAATCACCCGTTTTTTAAGCGGGGAGCGGGAAATCTCCGGCACTACTATAAGGATAGCAAGACAGGATGTACAGAATGTAAAATTACTATTGAGGGAGTTCAGGAAGAAAATTCTTAATCTGGCGGCGAACAGTGCCAATGCAGATCAGATTTATCAATTGAATTTCCAGTTTTTTCCTCTTGTTGCCACAGATCGTAAGAGTCGTCTTGTCGATGAAAGAGAGGATATATGATAAGCAGGCGCGGGATTATCCGCGGCATTCTTTTGCCGGTTATTTTTTTGATTCATTGCGGAGGCGGCTCTGATGTGGGCAATCCTGATATAACCGGCTATGTTTCCTTTGTGAATGGTGATGAGGCATCGAGGGCGATGGTTGTGCTTGGTGTGGATGGTGCAACGGGTTCGGTGGATACGACCTATGTGCAACCTGTGGGGGATTTTCTGCTTTGTTTCAAGGCTGTTTCTTTTGATACAGTTTTCTGTGATGCACATGGCTTTTTCCGATTTGACAGTGTAGCACCGGGCGATTATGTTCTGGTTGCATCGAAGGGAAGCAAGTCGGGGATGCAGAAGATCAGGCACAGCTATTATCAGGAGAGTGAGACACAGATAGTGCTCGATGCATCGGGAAATGTGACAATTGAGACATTTGGCGCTGGATCATCTGATGTGAATTTCAAGGTCGCTCATATATCAGGTACCACCTTTACAGCAGGAGCGGACAGTCAGGGTGTGTTCAGATTCAGAGGTATTCCTTCAGGGGATCATGAAATCGTTTTGTACAGAAGTGATGATACATACGAGAGTTATGCTGAATTCACGGTTCTTCCCGGATGCAGCGCATCGATGGTAGTAGACCCTGAAAGGTCATCAGGTTTCTGGACCGCAAAGGAGTGCGGTCCCAGGGAGCCGTTAGGGAGACCGTATATCTTATGGAGTTCACCGGCTGATGGTGCGGAAGGCATGCAGAATGTTGATGTGGGGAATTCGGTTTATGATATAGTCATACAGTTCAGCCATTCGATGGACACCCGCAGTACCGGCAAGGCGGTGAAAGTGATCTCAAGTGACAGTCTTACTTCGATAGATTCCCTTTGGTGGGAGGGGGCAGGTGTATTATATATTGCACTATGTACACGGGACAGTCTTGGCGAGTGTATAGAGGGAACCCCGTTCAGGGAGGGTGTGACATACAAGGTTGTGGTTGACACAACGGCCAAGTCGGATCTTGGTGTAAACTTATCTTATCCGGAAACATTGATATTCAGACCATAATGTGCGGAAAACGCCGAAAGGAGGCATGATGTTGAAAATCAGAGTTGCAGGTGGGATGACGGTAATGATGGCCCTGGTTGTTTTGCAGGCCTGGGGAGGGGTGATTTTCGAGGATGATTTCTCGAACCCCACAAATTCTTTGCTTAACTGGGTTTCAAGCAATGCCAGTGTTGTTACCATGAGTTTTGAGGATGGGGTCTGTAAGGCAAATAATACCGATAATGTCGGGGGCCTGATTTATCACACCTTTAACAACGGTAAACCATCCACATTTACCCTTTCAGGCAAGATCACCAGAAGTTCTGAAAATCTTGAACCCGGCTTCTTTTTCTGTCTGGGCATTACAGGAACAGTTACAGGTTATTATGCAAGAATAGGAACAGATTCCTACATAACTGTATTCAGGACTGACAGTGAAAACCCATTGCTCAGTGTCAAGAGTCCATTTGTGGCTTCTGCCACTAATGAACTTAAAATCTGCAAACAGGGCAGCAATTTTGTTGTCTTCTGTAATGACCACAAAGTTGGTAGCTTTACTGATTCAAAATATCCTTCGGGTGATATCGCCATGTTCCTTCCCAAAAACACAGCGGCGGTTTTTGATGATATAAAGGTTACCGATACCTTTGATACACTATCCAGTGTGAATGCCTGTTTTTCTGATGATTTCAACAGTAATGCGGAAATGTTCGGATGGGCTACGTTAAGTGATGAGGCTGAAGTGAAGGTTGCAGATGGTAAACTGCATTTAACAACCGGCAAGTACGCATACGTTTTTACCGACATTTCTCTCGAGGAATTCACAATGAGGGTGGATGTCTCATTTGTATCGGGAAGCAAAAACTCCATGTATGGACTTTTTATAAAAGGTGATGGATCACCGATACCAATGTCAGGGTTTATCATTACAGGAAACCGGTCTTTCGGAGTTTTCGCAAACAACCAGTCTATTCCATTGACGCCTAATACTGCTATCAGAGGGGCGGTAGTTGCCGGTTTAATCGATACTTTGGAAGTGAGGAAAAGCAAGGATACCGGCTATATATTCAGAGTTAACGGTGTAAATCTTGACACGCTGGATAATATCGGGTTTGTAATGACCGGAGTTGGAGTGTTCTGCAATGACAGTCTTGATTTGACCTATGATAATTTTGCGATCGCTGAAGGTGATTCGCCTTACTGCCCGGGAACCGATATTGCCTGGAATCCGTCTTATTCAAAAGTAAGGTTTGCACCTGCAACCCGGAACAACATCGTATTTGACCCGCTTGGCAGAATAATAAGCGGTTCAAGAACCAATGTAACCGACAAAAAGCTGCCGGCGGGAATTTATCTCAAACATGGACAAAAGGCGATCAGGTTCAAACCCTGATCAGGCAGAGGCAGAGGGAGCGCACGCAGGAATGGCAGCGGGAGAAGAGGGCCTCCCGCTGCTGTTTTTTTTAATTTATGTCAAATGAGAAACTGAGGGAACTGTCAGATCCGTAAGTTTACCGAACAGAACCGCTCACCGAACTCTCCATCACTTTTTTAATCGCATCCGCGATTATTTTGATTCCTTCCTCAATCCGCTCCTCTGGAGTATGTGAGAACGCGAGGCGGAAGGAGTTGTTCTTAACCCCGTGGGGATCAAAAGCGTTTCCGATCACAAAAGCAGCGCCGTTGCGGATTGATTCCTGAAATACCAGAGATGAATCCATATTCTGCGGCATGGTTGCCCAGACATAAAAACCGCCTCTGGGTTTTGTCCAGGATACATAATCAGGCATGTACTTTTCGAGCGCATCAAGCATCAGTCCTGCTCTTCTGGCGTAAACAGGCCTGAGGAACTGAAGATATGGGGCAAGCTTCCCTTTATTCAAATATTCAGCAGCAAGAACCTGTGTGAGTGTGGACGAGCAGGCATCTGCGGACTGCTTGGCCATCTCACATTTTTCCACAATCTCTTCAGGCCCAAGCAGCCATCCAAGTCTCAGTCCTGGCCCGAATATCTTTGCGAATGATCCTACATAACATATAGGCACAGTGTCGATACCCGATGCTTTCATGGGAACCGTGAGGCTTTTATCCGCTTCGTCAAAGTAGAGCTCCCCGTATGGATCATCCTCTAATAGAACCAGATCTCTTCCTTTGAGCAGATTCAGCAGGTCTTCTTTTCGTTTCTGGCTGTAGGTGATCCCGGCAGGGTTGTGAAAATAGGGAGAAAGGTACAGCATTTTTATCTGTGAAGCGCGGGAATTCAGTTCCTGTTCCAGCTGGAGGATATTGATACCCTCGTTGTCGATGGGTATTCCGGCAAGATTTGCACCGTAGGATTTAAAAGCAGCAAGAGCACCGATAAAACTGGGTGATTCGGTGATAACCAGGTCACCGGGGTCGACCAGCACCTTGGTTAAAAGGTTTATTGCCTGTTGTGCTCCGGTAGTTATAATCAAATCCTGCCCATCAAGTGGAAGGCCTTTGCTTTTCAGATAATTTTTGAGAGCCTCAAGAAGTGGAGGATAGCCGGATGTCGGACCATACTGCATGGCAGCCTGCTTGGCCTCCTTTGGCAAATTGTTATACAGTTCATCCAGAACATCGATGGGGAAAAGAGAGTTAGCCGGCATTCCTCCTGAGAAGGAGATTATCGATGGATCGGATCCAAGTTTCATCAGACGCCGTATTTCAGACCCCCGCATTCCTTTTGCAATTTCAGAGAATTCGACCATTTCAGATACCTTTCGTGAGAAAAAAGTCCAGTAAAAAAGAAAATACTTCTGATAAGAGTGGTGATAAAAAGAAATATGGGTTTTTTCAGATGTTTGTTCTTCATATCGGGATCGGGATGATTTCTGGAATCCTGATATGCAGGGTAAAATCTTATTCATAGATCGGGGTCGGTATTGAAATCAGAATCGGTATCGAAGTGTTTAATCCAAAGCAGTGCTTGTAATCATAATTAGAAAAGAAAAAATTTTGAGAAAATTTCTTTGCCGATTTGGTATCTTTTCCGCTAATAAAAATATGAATGTCCTTTGCAATGGCAATTATCGTATCAAGAGATAAGTCGTGGGAGGTCTCCCCCTGCCTTCAGCCCGCAGAAGACTGCGGTCTTTCGTCACCCACTCTGTGTTGACATAGTGCAGTACCTGGCGGGGGCCTGTTACAAGTTGGGCAGGATTGGCTGGCTTCTCAATCTTTACTGGTGGAAGAAGAAACGAATACTGTATACCGGATTTCCATTTCATCCCTGTGTTAGTAATTGTAAATTAAAAAGCCATTAAAAAATTGCAGAACGAACAGGCGCGTTACCTTCGTACCCTCTTACTCTCATTTTATCGTATTGTTGTATTATTTTATTATCGTATTATCGTGCTGTCGTATTGTCGTATTGTCGTGCTGCCGTGCCCTCGTGCCCTCCTAATGTCGCGTGAAAACTATGCGATAAACAAAACGGGAATAAATTCCCCTCTCAATAGTATTCCTAATAATTAGAGAGAGGATTTACTTACATGGATTTAAACCAAACCTATGATGTTGCTGTAATAGGCGGAGGACCAGGAGGTGTTTGTGCAGCACTCGCTGCTTCCAGATATGGAATGAATGTTTTGCTTGTAGAGCGGTATGGCTTTTTGGGAGGGATGGCTACAGCCGGGCTGGTCAATCCCTTTATGGCTTACAGCACTGCAGGTAAAAGGCTTTGCTCTGAGACATTTGACCAGATTCTTCAGTGCCTGGCTCTGGAAAATGCTCTGGATGCTCAGGGGTGTGTATTTGACGATGAAGTACTTAAATCGGTGCTTGATAAAATGGTACTTGGGCAGGGAATAGATCTGCTCCTGCACACTGTTTTCCTGGATGCTCAGACAAGCAGGGACAGGATCGATTCTGTCCGGGTATATAACAAGTCAGGGATATCCAGAATCAACGCGAGAATTTTTATTGATGCCACAGGTGACGGTGACCTGGCAGCAAGTGCTGGTGTGCCGTTTGAAGTAGGGCGTCCGGATGACAATGCATGTCAACCGATGACTCTTTGTTTCAAGGTCGCTGGTGTTGACCCCGGTTTGGATGCCTTGACATTGAGAGATGCACTCACATCGATACTGCTTGAAGCCAAAGAGAATGGTGAGATTGATCAGCCCAGAGAGGATGTACTGGTCTTTGAGACTTTGGAGAAAGGAATCTTTCATTTTAACACCACCCGGGTAATCGGAAAATCCGGGATATGCGGCTTTGATTTGACAAATGCTGAAGTGGAAGGAAGACGGCAGGCATTTGAGATATTTCGTCTGTTCAAGGAGAGATTTCCGGGTTTTTCCGGTGCTTCCCTGATCAAGACCGCTGCTCAGATCGGGGTTCGGGAGACAAGGAGGATAAGAGGGCAGTATGTCATTTCAGGAGAGGATGTACTTGAGGGGCGAAAGTTCCACGATGGGGTAGCGAGGAGCTGTTATCCCATCGATATTCACAATCCGGTAGGTTCCGGTACAGTGCTCAGACATCTTAAGGATGGCGAGTATTATGAGATTCCCTACCGTTCGATAGTTCCATGCAGAGTGGAAAACCTGCTTATCGGGTCACGCTGTATCAGCTCAACACATGAAGCGCATTCATCTCTTAGAGTGATGCCTGTTGTAGCGGGTATAGGAGAAGCTGCAGGTGTGGCTGCCTCGGTTGCGGTGAGTGACGAGGTGTTGCCGGCAGATATCGACGGGGAGGTATTAAAGGAAATGATTCTTTCCGAGATACCGGAGAACTTGACTTTGTAAAAAACGGGCCCTCTTTTTGAGAGCCCGAAAGATTCTTGTTATCTGGTTATTGTTGCCGACCTGACAAGTTCTCCATTGGCTGAACGCATTCTGATCCAGTATATTCCACTGTTAAGTGCTGTTCTGACTCTCATCAGATGTCTTCCTGCAGGGATAAATCCGTTTACAGGAGCAAGTACGGTTTTCCCTGTTATATCATGAATCGTAATGCTGACTCTTTCTGCTTTGACAGTTGAATATTCAAGAACAAGACTTCCTGAATTCTGCTGAAGATTTAAAACCGTGGATCTCGAACCAGCCAGATTATGACTGACTCCCACATTCGGCTCGAAAACCGCTGTGATATTCATATTCGCAGTAATCTGGAATGTTTTTGATAATTCTGTGCCAGATATATCTCCGCTCCAATTGACAAATCGATAACCATCCTGAGGAACAGCCTGAACAGTTACATAAGTGCCGCTGTTATATTGTTCTTCTGTTGGGTATTTGTTGACTGTACCTCCATTGGCAGGTTGAGCGGAAAGGGTGATAGTATATTTCTGCTGCAGGGCTTCGAAATTTGCCACCACATTCATGTTTTTAGTCATTGTTATGGTCTTTTGTGTCTCAGTGCCGGAGATATCCCCGCTCCAGTTGACAAAACGGTAGCCATCGTTCGGTACCGCCTCAAGGGTTACTGTCGCCCCGCTGTTGTACTGTGATGCTGAGGGGTTTTTGGTGACGGTCCCGCCTGCAGATGGCTGTGTGGAAACTGTAAGGGTGTAGGTTTCGGTCTGAATGACTTCGAAATTTGCGACCACGTTCATGTTTTTGGTCATTGTTATGGTTTTTGATGTTTCAGTGCCGGAGATATCCCCGCTCCAGTTGACAAAACGGTAGCCATTATTAGGTGCGGCTTCAATGGTTACAGTTGCTCCGCTGTTGTACTGTGATGCAGAGGGGTTTTTAGTGACTGTTCCGCCTGCAGATGGCTGTGTGGAAACGGTAAGGGTGAAAGTTTGTGGCTGTTGAGTAGCCCAGAAGTTTGGCATATTACCGGATAAAAGGAGCAGAGTAAGTATCTCGAGAGATTGATTGTAATAAGAATCATCGGTCTTGGATGCAAATGAGGCAAGGTGATCGTAGGCATTATCCAGCCAGGCCTGATGGGTTTGATCAACCATGCCGGCACAGGCGAATGGTCCTATAAAAGCTGCAACATTCCATTGGCTCTTGTTGCCGCCATCCAGGGTGTAGCCATCGACTATGTTCTTTGCCGATCCGTTTGTTTTTCCATTTATCCAGGTGGCTATTTTTGATGCGACATCTTTAGCATCACTATGTCCATACCAGGCGTAAGCCCAGGCCATGCGCCATGGGGTCCTTGTGGCATCATAGTAGTAATCACCCTCGGGGTTGCCACTTTCACTGCACCAGTCAGGGACAAGACCGGTATTTGCGTTTCTTACTTTTTTAAGCAGATTATATGAGTTGGTAATAACCTTGTCCCAATCAAAGGAACTTGCCTGTTTAAAGAGTTCCATTGCTCCAGTGCTGAAGTAGGAGGGATTTTTCTTTGAATCCCATGCATCACCGGGTTTCAGGTGGCCGTTTTCATTTACCTCATGGGCTGCGATTTTGTTTATAAGGTTTTTTGCATCATTTAGATACTTTTCGTCTCCCCACTGCTTGTAAGCCATCATCAGGGCTGCAGCCACATCCAGTTCCGCGTCAGTAGCGGCATTTTGTTGGTCTACACCATCAAATCCGCGTATTTTCCAGTGCATCAGGCCCCGTTCGTTTAGAAACTTGTTGTAATAGGCCCATAGTTTGTCGAATTTGTCACGGGTGTTGTTTTTCGCATTATCCATGTACACCATCACAAGCATCCCGTAGCCAATTCCTTCGCTGACTGTATAATTTTGATCATCAAATTTGATTCGGGCCAGGTTTCCGGATTCTGTATAGAAACGATTGAGGAAATCTTCGTAAGAGGCCTGGACAACATCGGAATTGATGCTGGAAGGTTTTATGCCGTAGGAGTAATTTGCATTATGTGGAAATGGAAATTTGGTTACGGCATACAAAGAAATAGGTACTATTAAAGTGATTAAACCTGCAAGACGTCTCATTGGTCTCCTCCATTGAGTTATAAACTATAATCTATATTTGTAGATTAGTTCACACTTGAAGTTCAATTCAGGAATCAAAAAAGGAGAATATAGTGGCTGAAGGCGAAAGATACCTTTTAGGTTTTGCAGAGATGGATATCCAGCATCAGTATCTGTACCGGCTTTTCGATGGTCTGGAGACTTTTCAGGGCAGCTCTCTGGAGCCACTTCTAAGGGAGATAGAGCTTTATGTCAATTTTCATTTTACCTCTGAAGAGAATCTGATGAGACTCTATGAGTATCCAGGTTTCGCTTCTCATCAGACGGATCATGAGTATGCGGCAGCAAAACTGGTCAGTTTCATGGAAAATTCCGGAGGCGGAAAGCAGAATCCGGCGCAGTTGCGTATTTTTCTGACCGGTTGGCTCATGGAGCACAGTAAGACCGCAGATGCAGACTATGTAAGCTGGATTGAGAAGCGTCGGAGTGTGTTGGAGATTTAGGGATAGCGGGTAAGGCATTGAAAAATGGCCTTTCTTGGATTTAGTTTTTAGATCTGTTTTGACCCAAAAGATTGATTCTGTTAGTCGGAGGTGATGTGATCCGGATTCTGTTTTTTTTTCTTGTGCTGCTGTTAAGCGGTTTAGAAGCTGGAGCTGAGCAGGGCAGTGTTGATGAAGAGATAGCCAGGGTAAAGAAGGAACTGGCAAAGATCGAATCTGAACGTTCAAAGGTCAAGAAAGAGCGTGCTAAGGATAAAGCGGAATTCGATTCCTACCAGAGCAGGACAGCCCGGAAAATCTCCGCATTGAAGGGGCAGATTGACTCTACAGAAAACCAGATCAAAGCGCTTTCTTCGGTCAGGGACTCCCTTGAGAGCCGTCTTCTGAGTGTAAATACCGGAATGAAACAGCAGGAACTGCTTCAGAAACGCCTGAGGGAGAAGCTGCTTCTCTCATGCAATGACTTGCTTGCAGAATCAGAGAGACTTCCTCCTCTTGCATCTGAGCAGGTCAGAGGGAGTATAATTTATCTCAGGAGCGAAATAACCTCCGGATCGATCGACAACACAGAAGCTCTCCATCGCTTTGTCCGCATCGCCCATGACATGAAAATACTGTCAAGAGAGGTTCAGGTTGCGGAGGGGATCTCACCGGTCAAACAGATAAGCGGCACCGTATACCGTCTCCGAGTAGGGTGCGTTTTTGAAGCGGTTGTTGACAGCAGGGGAGAGAAGGCTTTTTACCGTGAGGAGAACGAATGGAAACCGGTTGAGGATCCTGCTGTCGCGGCGTCTCTGCTTAAAGCGGTAAAAATAAGAGAGGGAAAGACTGTTCCGGTGCTTGTTAACCTGCCATTTGCTTCTGTGAAAGAAAAGGAGGTTGTCAATGCGAAGTAGACCTCTTTTTCTTCTGTTCTGTCTGTTTGTATCCATCGGAGCCGCTCCTGACAAGAATCAAAAGGAGAAAGAGCTCCAGCAGCAACTATCTTCGCTTAAAGTGAAGCTTCAGGATGCTCGTGAGACGCTGCAGAATCAGATAGCTGAGCGCTGGGGAGAAAAGCAGCGTTTTATTGAAAAACGGGAAATTGATAAAGAAGAGCTGGAGAGGCTGGCCGAACAGCAGGAAAAAGCCTTTGGCACGGTAGCATCGATAAAAGAGGAGATCTATTCTCTGGAACGCCGCCTGGAGGAAGCCGGAAAGGAACTGGAAGATAAAAAGCAGGAGTGGAATTATGTCAGATCGGTTCTGGAGGATATACTTCAGAAAGAGTCTGATGAGGTGTCTTCGGTTTTTCCGACTGATATGGAGCAGGAACGAAAGCGGGTCGAATCCCTGAGAAGTTCTCTGTTAAAGGATGGTAATATCATAGCTGCTACCGGGGCTTTGACTGCCTGTCTCACAGAATCTGCCGGAACAGGCAGCCGGCTTTCCATCAGCCGTCAGACTCTCTTTCCCGAGGGAGGTGAACCGGTACTGATGACTGTGGCGCGTTTCGGAAATGTATTCGGGTATGGCATGGCTGAGGATGGTTCACTTTACAGTATTGCACAGACAGGCAGAGAGGGTATTGACCGCTACAAGACAATCAGGATCGAAAACCCGGAACTGAAAGCTTCTCTTACAAATGCATTTGGCTCATGGATAGAAACTGGTGTACCTGGCGGAATTGTCCCTGTGGATGTTTTACAGAATGAGAACTCAAAGATGCTTGCAACCGGAAAGGCAGAAACTGCCTGGG
Source organism: Fibrobacter sp. (assembly GCA_012523595.1). Classification (NCBI taxonomy): domain Bacteria; kingdom Pseudomonadati; phylum Fibrobacterota; class Fibrobacteria; order Fibrobacterales; family Fibrobacteraceae; genus Fibrobacter; species Fibrobacter sp. Next base: position 11,192 of record JAAYIG010000035.1, on the reverse strand, counting down.
TGCGTCTGAAGGCTTTTCTTATTGCCGGCGGGCCAGTGATGGTTCCTCTATGCCTGCTTCCTCTCTGGGCTCTGATTCTCGTGATCATAAAGCTTGTCCAATTTGCCGGTAAACGCTCCCGAAATGCAGGCATTTACAGAAAGGTAGAGGAGTATCTCAATAATAGTGACAGGGAGGGGGCGCTTAAGTTTCTGGAAAAGAAAGGCAAGGGTGCAGCAGTAAAAATTGCCCGGACCTGCCTGAAAAACAGCAGCGGCAGCCGCAAAGGAGCGGAGGAGGCTGTAAAAGAGGTGTTGATGAAGGAGATGCCGGGACTTGCTTCTCATCTTAATACCCTTGCTGTAATTGCCGCGGTTGCGCCTCTTCTGGGATTGCTGGGGACTGTAACCGGGATGATCAGTTTATTTGAAGTGATCACCAGGTTCGGCACAGGTGATCCCAAACTTCTGGCTGGAGGGATTTCCGAGGCCCTTATTACAACAGAGGTGGGGTTGATAGTTGCAATACCGATACTTTTGATTCATAACTATCTCAGAAACAGGAAAAACAGAATCAGCTCAGATCTCCAACTCCATGCCATGAGTCTGATCAATCGGCTCTATCCTGAGGGGGAAACTGAAAGATGATCAGGGTGGTGCTCGATACCTTCAACCAGGGCGGATGGATCATGTGGCCCATTCTGATGGTATCAATTGTAGTATGGTTTACAGGTTTGATGAAGCTTTATGAGTTATGGAGTCTGGAGAGGGCACGCCGCATTTTTGTTTCTGCTTTTGAAAAGGGGATCAGGATATCTTCAGAGTTGGTCCGGACAGGTGACAGGCATTTCGACCGGCTGATAAAAAATCTTTCCGGAAGCAATCTGTCTCCTGTTGCTTTCAGGATGTATTTCAGGGAGTTTCTTCTCTCAATAGTGCCATTTACAAATCAGGGACTCGATTCCATGGCTGCCTTTATCACAGTCGCTCCTCTTCTGGGGCTTCTGGGAACAGTGGTCGGGATGATTCAGACTTTCGATGTAATAACCACTTTCGGTGTGGGGAATCCGGCTTTAACTGCTGAAGGAATCTCTGTTGCACTGCTTACAACCGAAGCTGGTCTGATTGCTGCTTTTCCTGGACTTCTTCTGCATAATTTTATCAATAACAGGAAAACCAGGTTTCAGAAACAGCTTTTCATTGACGGGGAAAGCATTGTCAAACGATTCTCAGGCAACGGAAAGCAGGCAGGGAAACATGTTTGAGGATTACGCGCTTTTTGACGATGATTCGCAGACTGCAGATATCAATATCAGCCCTCTGATCGATATGGTCTTTATCCTGCTGATCTTTTTTGTAATCACCACCAATTTCAACCGTCAGACCGGTGTTGATGTATCGAAGCCGAAGGCTCAGACTGCTGTTTTTCAGGGCCAGAAAACGATGCTGGTGGGTATAAGCAGGGAGGGAAGTATCCATGTGTTTGGACGCCAGGTGGGAATCGAGAGATTGAGGTATCTTGTTTCTCAGGAACTGGAGAAACGGCCGGACATGTCGATAGTGATTATAGCTGACCGCAAGGCGATGATAGAGAAGGCTGTGGAGGTGATGGATCAGTGTGCTCTCGCAGGTGCAAAGCATGTTTCCATTGCCGCGGATCGGGAGTAAATTGTGGTCAGGCGTTTCCGCAAGGCAGCAGCAATACTTCTTATCCTGATACTGGCAATTCTGATAAACGCTCTCCTCTTTTCGATCTTTCCCCTTTTGCAAAGACTTTTCTCCTCGGGTATCGATTCCGCAGCCAATCAGCGTAAACCATTGGAAACGGTAATAGAGTATAGAAAACCAGAGGAGAAGAAGGAAAACCCTGTAGAGCAGAAATTCCGCAAGATATCAAATCCTCTCAGCGGGCAGAGATCTGACCCTGTGAGCTTCAAGTTTACTCCGGACCTCTCGGTGGAGGGCAGTGGTGAGGTGGTGATGGAGCAGCAGGATCTGCAGGCTGTGGTGTTTGAGGAAGGGGAAACTGATGAAGCTGCGGTACCTCTTTACAAGCCACCGATCGAGTATCCCCGGAGGGCGAGGGAACTTGAGATCGAAGGAGTGCTTGAGATGCTTATAGTGATCGATATGCAGGGGAAAGTAAAAAATATAGATATTGTCAGATCTCCTCACTCAAGCATTACAGCGGCAGCAAGGAAGACGGTTTCGACCTGGCGTTTCAAACCTGCACGTAATAAAAACATACCTGTGCAGGTCAGAGTGAGACAGATAGTGGAGTTCAACCTGGATTGATGTTTATATTGGCAAAATAAAAAGGTGTGTTTTATCTTCTTTTCAGAAGAGTAAACCTTGATTATGCTGATTAAGAAATGATTTTTTTAAATATAAGAGAAAAGATTTTTAGTATTTATTTGTTTTAACATCTAACTTGAGCGCTTAAAATGAGAACATTCAGGGTTATCTCTCAGATTTTCTTCTTCCTCTCTTTCCTCTTCCTGTTCTTCTTCCTCAACAGAAATCCTGCTGCCTACAGATGGGATAGTGAGATCCTTCTATGGGCAAATCCTCTTACAGGTTTACTTACAACAATCGCTTCCAGATCTTTCTATGTACCGATAGCTGTTACGGCCGCAGCGATAATGATCTTAACCGCGCTTTTCGGACGGTTCTTCTGCGGTTTTTTCTGTCCTTTAGGTTCCATAATTGATTTTCTGGACAAGTTTATATTTGAGAAGATGCGTTCCGCTGGACGGAGGATACCGGGATTTTTCCGGCGCATCAAGTATGTGCTTTTGATTGTCCTTATTGTTCTGGCCATGTTTGGTTCCTTCTTTCCCCTGATTGCCGATCCCTTGACTATAACTACCCGTTTTCTTACTGTTCTGGTAAATCCGGTTCTCAGTGTTTTTGGTGTTGATCTGTTGAATCTGACAGGGTGGATCTGGCCGCCGGTTGTTGAAAGGATAAGCGGATTTTTTTCTTCGGCAGTACCCCTTTACTATGGGGTAATCCTTACAGTCATCCTTTTACTGCTGGTTACTGCCGGAGGATTCTGGCAGAAGCGGTTCTGGTGTGCCAATATCTGTCCCACAGGTGCATTTCTGGGATTGTTAAGCCGTTTCACTTTTTTCAGAAGAGCTGTAAATGCTGCAAAGTGCAATTCCTGTTCGCGATGTGCGGCAGTATGCCCTACCGGTACAATTGACAAAAAGAATGTTTCAGGAACAGATGTCTCGGAGTGCATAGAGTGCGGTGTCTGTGTGGAGCTTAAGGATGGCTGCAGCAGTTTCCAGCTGTTGCGCCCGCAGTTTACAGGTGGGAGCGGACCGGACCTGCAGAGACGTCATCTTCTTGCCGGGGTTGCCGGAGGAGTATTGATGCTTCCGGTTTTCAGGGCAACGGCCATAAATAAGCGCGATGATCACGGGCGGCTGATCCGTCCTCCGGGTGCTTTACCTGAGGAGAAGTTTCTTGCCAGGTGTTCTGGTTGTGGTGAGTGCATGAAGGTGTGTCCTACAAATGGGCTTCAACCCTGCATGTTTACAGATGGCTTTTCGCGCCTTTACACTCCTAAGCTTGTTCCGAGGATAGGAGGGTGTGAGGAGAAATGCTCCCTTTGCGGAAACGTGTGTCCTAACGGGGCTATACGGAAGCTACCGCTTGAGGAGAAGCAGTTTGCAAAGATCGGAACTGCAGTGATAGACCGTCACAAGTGTCTGGCCTGGGCACAAAATAGAGAATGTCTGGTTTGTGATGAGGTTTGTCCTTATAATGCTATAGAGTTCAGGATGGTAGATACGGTCAAGGGAAGGTTCAAGGTACCTGTGGTGTTTGAAGACCTTTGTGCCGGATGCGGTCTGTGTGAACAGAACTGTCCCATTTTCGATCAGGCGGCAATAGTTGTTTACAAATTCGGGGAGAACCGCAGGGAGAGTGGAGAGTATGCAAGTGTCTGGCAGAAAGAGGTGATCCGGGAGAGGCGGCGTAAGTCAGACAGTGTCCATCTGGACAACGAATTGGATTATGCAGGTGAATCTGGTGAGGTAAGTGAAGGCTTTTCAGATGGATTTATCGAATAAAGGAGCCTTTTCAGGTTCAGGTGATTAGAAGATTTCCTGTAAAAAAAAAAGAATTTTGAACAAATCTATTTAAGCAAATGAACATATAGGGAGTTCCGGAGGTACTGATGGCGATTTCAAGGCGTGAATTTCTGGCTTCTGCAGCAGGTGCTGCGGTTCTGGCGACGGGAAATAGTTTTGCACAGCAAACCGGCTCTAAGAGCGAGGTGTATGTGGGTAAGGGCAGTGCTGCAGAGATGCTGCCGAAGATTCTTGAAAAGATGGGGGGAATATCGAGATTTGTAAAGCAGGACAGCAGGGTGTTGATAAAGGTCAACATGAGTTTTCCCAATCCCCCGGACTGGGGAACAGGAACCAGCCCGGAGGCGGTTTTTACTCTTGCTAAAATGTGTATCGAGGCAGGGGCGAAGAGGGTAATTGTATGTGACAATACAATAAGAGATCCTGAACATTGTAAAGAGAAGACAGGTATAGCGGCCGCTATAAAGGATTTAAAAGGTTCGGTTCTGTTTATTCCCAAGCAGGACAGCATGTATGTGCGTAAGAGTGACTCCAGGGCAAAGGAGCTCAGGGAGACGGATGTGGTGAAGGAAGTTTACCTTTGTGATACTCTCATATCACTTCCTGCGGCCAAATCCCACAGTGCAGGAGGAGTTTCCTTGAATCTCAAGGGACTGATGGGGTTAATAAAGGAGAGGGGAGCTTTCCATCGTGAGATGGACATGCACACTGCCATAGCGGAGCAGCTCTATTATATAAAACCCACGCTCAGTATTGTGGATGCCACCAGGGCTTTGCTTGACAATGGTCCTGCCGGTCCGGGAAAAGTAGCTGAACTGAAGACTTTTGTGGCTGGAACAGATCCGGTAGCTGTTGACAGTTATGCTGTCACTCTGGCCTCCTGGTATGGAAAGACCTTTGAAGGCAAGCAGGTGAAGCATCTGAAGGTGGCAGGAGAACTGGGATTTGGGAATGTGGAATCTGATAAGATTTCCGAGATTGCAGTATAGAGTGCATTTTGTGTTTTAACGCCGGAAAAGAGAGTGCTTGTGTGAGAAGAGATATCTGCGTGTAGCAGTTTTAATGAAACTAAAAAGATTAGCATTTCCGGAAGATAACTGCATATTATTTTGGGGATATGGAAGAGTTCCATATCCCCCTTTCAGATGAAGATCTTCTTGCCGAATGCGAAATCTTCACTTTCCGCTCCAGCGGCAGGGGCGGGCAGCACGTCAACAAGACCGAAAGCGGGGTCAGACTCGTTCATCGTCCCAGTGGCTTGGCTGTTACCTGCAGAAGAGAGCGGAGCCAGTATCTCAATCGTAAAGCATGTCTGAAAACTCTCCGGTTCAGGCTTGAAAAGCTGAACCGAAAAAAGCCACCACGTATTCCTACCAAAGTCCCCTCGGGTGTAAAACGAAAGAGGCGGAAGTTAAAAGAGAAAACCGGGATCAGGAAGGCTTTAAGAAGAAAACCGCAGGTGGAGGAGTGAGAAAAGGACCGTGATTTTACTTGTGCTCCTCAAGATTCCGCAACTGCATATTGATGTCATCGCTGGAACGATTGATCTCCAGGGCAGAGAGAAAAAGGGAGATCATAAGAGCGGTTATTGATGTTATAAACGCGATTTCCGCTGCTTTCAGGTACCCGATAAAAAGCAGAAATACGCATGCTGTGCAGAAGAAAAAGCTTATTGCCGCAATGAACTGCATGTTTCTGATAATGGTAATTCTCTTCTGAAGGCTTTTGATCTGGGCAAAGATAAGCGGTTCCGGTTTGAGCATGTATCGGCGATGGAGATCGCGGATAAGGGCGGCAAGGGCATGAAAACGGTTTGTGTATGCCAGCAGCAACAGAGAGATTGCCGAGAATAGAAGAGTTGGAGTAGTATGTGTTAACCGGGATGCCAAGTTCATTTCAATAATATAATCATCTCCCTCTTGTCATTGTGCTGCCAGTTTTTCTCTGCACTCGCTTACCGGAATTTCTGAACCGCAGGCCAGGATCACTCTCTCGTAGCTTTCCTTTGAGTTTACACCTGTAAGAGCATAAACGGGTTCCTTGTTTTTGACGAAAACCACATAGGGGATTCCTCTTGTTCCGAATGCCTGGGCGATGTCAGGATGTCTGTCAACATCGATTCTGTAGAATAGAGCCTTGTCATTGTGGATTTTGGCAAGTTCATTGAAAATTGGAGAGAGAATCCTGCAGGGGACACACCAGTCTGCATAAAGATCAAAGACAAGAAGTTTGTTCCTGCTTGATTCCAATATTTTTGTGAATTCATCGGATGAACCGATGGCAACTGCATTTGAGTCTTCTGACTTCGGTGAGGGTTCACTCTTTTTGCCGCAAGAAAGTGCAGAGATCAAAATTATGCCAAGGAAAAGTATGGTATGTTTGTTCAAAATTACTCCTGGTCTGGTTTTGGGGCAGAACAGGTGCCCTTTTACTATGAAATATAACAGAGGGTTAAAAGAATTTGGCAAGAGAAAAGATGGCTTGAGAGGCTTACAGATCAAATTTTTTCGGTAAAAACTTAAAATCCCCTTTTCAGGGGATTTTAAGGTAATCTGTTTGTTCAACGGATCTGATTTACCAGATATTTTGCAACTACGGATTCCAGGGTTCCATTGGCCTTTGATCCATTTGTGACTGCGTTCAGAATCTCCAGATCCGATTCCCAGACAATATCTCCCGGGGCTAAAACACAAACACTTTCCGGCACATACACATCAGAGAGTTTTCCCTCCTTATAGTAGAAATGCCGGTCACTTTTCTTTGTGGAGTATCCGTGCATGCCGGGTGGGATATCTGTGGGTTTGAACCAGAGTTTTATCTCCCGCTCCGCCTCAGCATCGGTAGCTGAAGCATGGATCAGGTTATCCATCCTCTGATCGATTATATTTCCTGAATTGTCTTTAATCGGGAAAAGGGTTCCTAAAGAGCGGACACAGCCGGGTTTTTGTTCTCTGGCGACCAGAGGGTTGGTGGGTCCGGCAATAGCCCTGATTTTAGCAACAGCATCGACACCCTGGTAAACCAGTGCAACAACTCTCCGTTTATTTTGCTCATCAGGGTAGTGGCTCAATCCCATTATATATTCTAAAAGGGAGGGGAAAAAAGCCTTGCCACGGTGTTCGGTGTAGTGTTCTTCGGCAAGCATTCTGGTTACGTTTACGACTTTGGTCCCCGCAAAACATAATCCGGTGTGAAACTCAGAAAGAAGTGAAAGCACATAACCGGTGAGAGAGTTTTTAAGTGCATCGGGTTTGATTAGTACCAGTGTCTGATCAAGTTCTTTTCCGCTCATTCTATATCTCCTTTTATGGAACAGGTGAATATACATTCCAGTTTTGTGTCTTGCTATTGCTATTACAGTTATTTATGTAAAAATGTGAGAAATTTGAACTGATGCGGTTTAATACCTTGATGTATATTTCACAGTTCTGTTCATAAAAAAGATGGGATTATTTATGTACGGGCATAAAAGAAAGCTGTCTGAATTTGAGATTCAGTATCTTGATGAGGCTTCCAAAATCGCTGCGAAAAATACCATCGATGCGGATTTGTACAGCAAATACAACGTAAAGCGTGGATTGCGCAACCCTGATGGGACTGGTGTGCTTGTCGGTTTGACCAGTATTGGTGATGTCCATGGATACATAGTTGATGAAAACGAAAAGGTACCGGTTGAGGGACGTCTGCGGTACAGGGGAATCGATGTTGAGGAGATAGTTGAGGGATGCCGCAGGGAGAAGCGGCCTGGATTCAATGAAGTGGTTTATCTGCTTCTTTTCGGAAACCTTCCCAATAAAGAACAGCTTGAGCACTTTGATGGAATGCTGGGTAACTGCCGGGATCTACCTGATGGATTCACAGAGAACATGATCTTGAAGGCCCCCAGCCCCGATATCATGAACAAGCTTGCCAGAGCGGTTCTGGCTTCCTATTCCTACGATGAAAATCCGGAGGAATTGAGTATTAAAAATGTGCTCAGGCAATGCATAGAGCTTATTGCCAGGTTTCCTACGCTGGTTGCGTACGGATATCAGGCAAAACGTCATTACTATGACAATCAGAGTCTTTTTATTCATAAGCCGCAGCCGGGATTGAGCACTGCCCAGAACTTTCTTTACATGATTCGTTCCGATTCAAGTTTTACCGATCTTGAGGCTGAAACGCTGGATCTGGCACTTATACTCCATGCGGAGCATGGTGGCGGGAACAATTCCGCATTTGCTCTCCATGTTGTTTCCTCTTCGGATACAGATACCTATTCTGCCATAGCAGCGGCAGTGGGATCTTTGAAAGGTCCCAAACACGGAGGGGCCAACATAAAAGTTGCCCAGATGATGGATGATTTGAAGGAGTCTGTAAAGGACTGGACTGATGAGGGGGAGATAACGGCTTATCTGAGCAAGCTGCTGAAAAGAGAGGCGTTCGATAGAAAAGGATTGATTTACGGCATGGGACACGCTGTTTATACTCTGTCCGATCCCCGGGCCGTTATTCTCAGAGAGAAAGCGGCAGAATTGGCAAAAGATAAATCCAGAATGGACGAATACAGACTTCTCAGGGCTGTTGAGAAGCTCTCCCCGAAGGTTATTCTCGATATTAAGGGCACAAACAAGCCCATAAGCGCCAATGTCGACTTTTATTCGGGCTTTATATATGATATGCTGAATATCCCAAGAGAACTTTTTACTCCCATATTCGCCATCTCAAGAATTTCCGGATGGTGTGCTCATCGAATCGAGGAACTGATAAGCGGAGGACGGATTATCAGGCCGGCTTACAAGAGCGTTTCGGTGCGGCAGTCTTATCTGCCAATGGCAGAGAGGCTGACTGAAGGAGAGAAGACTGTAAGTGCTGTTGTTCAGGACAGTTCAGCAGCTTGACATATCGGGAGCAGGAGAAGATGAGAGGAAAAGTCAGATCTCTGTTTTCAGGTGGTGTGCTGAAATTTCTCTTTTTGGTCACCGGAGGTTTTTTTCTCTTCCTCAGACGTGACCGGGTTAAGGCTCTTTTCCGTAATTCCGGTTTCATAGCAGCCATGGCACATGGCATACTGCTTTCTCTTATCGCCTTAATTTACAGGTTGATAACCGCACTCAACTGGATTCTCCTGCAGTCAAGGTAAACTTTTCTTGACAATGTAAGATCCGCCCTTCGGCGGGGCATGGCATTTTACTTGCTTTTTCTACAGGGTAGAGGTGAGTAAAATGATTCGGGCCGTTCTTTTTTGTTTCCTGCTTTTTCTCAGTTGTGCAACTACCATGAAAATAGTACCCGGGCCCGGTGCACACAGTTCAGTGATTCTGGAAGGGATGGCCTTCGCGGAGACTAGCGGAGTGAGTATAATGCTGGAGACGCAGGCCTGGACCGGAAAACCCGATATTCTGGATAAGATAACACCTATCCGGATCACTTTACAGAATAAAAGCAGGGACCTTCTGCTTATCAGGTACAATGTTTTCCACCTGGAAGGCTTGACAAGTGGAGACAACTATGCGGCACTGCCTCCCTATGAGATCAGAGGCACGCTGGATGACCCCTGGATAATTCTTCCTTACCCCTTGCCACTGCCATCAGCAGTCGTTTGCCAGAAGTTTTCCGTAGCACCTTACTGCTCAAGGATGTATCCTGCTTTCCCGGCATACCAGGATTCCTTTACTGTAGATTCGCTCTACTACAGCCGCTATTACACCGTGTGGGCTAAAATTGAACTCCCTACAGAGGAGATGCTCATAAAAGTGCTTCCTGATGGGGTCGTTGAACAGGGGGGGTATGTAAGCGGCTTCCTCTATTTCGAAAAAATAGATCGTAACGAGGAGGAACTGCTTTTTACCGCAGATCTCATCGATGCTCTGAAAGGCAGGCTGCTTGGCACTATCACGATACCCCTTCAGGTAATCAGAAAATAAACTCATGTTGAACCTTAAATGCTTGTTCCCAGTTCGGTATCGATATCGTTTATTTCCGGTTGGTTCTTTCTATACCGGTTCTTATCCTGTTTCAAGACCTTAAGAAGCCGGGTTTTTCTTTATGGCTTACCTGATCAGTACCTAACATTTATATTTATACCTGCCTAAACTTCGACAGGATACTAAATCCAACAAAGGAGCAGACATGGAAAAGTTAATGAAAATTACCTACTGCGGTGTCTGAAACTACTATCCTAAAGCCGTCGGTCTGGCGGAAGAAATCAAGCAGAAATTTGGTTATCGGTACGAACTGGTGCAGTCAAGCGGGGGAGTATTTGAAGTAGAGGTAGACGGAAGGCTGATATTTTCTAAAAAGAAACTGGGGCGTTTCCCGGAGCCGGGTGAAATAGAGAAGCTGTTGTCCTGAAAATGGGAAAAAACAACTCACACTGAATTCAAGAGGCAAATTAATGTATATAAGCGCAATAGGCCAGGATTCACATCCTTTTGAGTTATCCCTTACATCAAAACCACTTGTTCTGGGAGGAGTGGTTATACCGGGACATGCCGGGCTTGCGGGCAACAGTGATGCCGATGTCGTACTTCATGCTGTCACCAATGCTGTTTCCGGACTTACCGGAGTTAATATCCTGGGGAAAGTAAGTGATGATCTTTGCCTGAAGCAGGGGATAAAAGACAGCAGGGTTTACCTTTCAAAAGCACTTGAAAAGTTAACTGAGTATAAAATAATCCATCTTTCGGTTTCTGTTGAGGCCCGCAGACCGCATCTTTCGGAGCACATTCCCGCAATCCGTGCCTCACTTGCGTCTTTACTTTCGCTGCCGATTGAGCATGTGGGCTTTACTGCCACATCAGGGGAGGGTTTAACCGCTTTTGGCAAAGGCGAGGGGATAGCTGCACTTGTGATAATTTCTGCAAAGAGAATTGTTTAATTTCCCGTCAATTCCGGAATCGGTATATTTGTTATGATACCGGATAGCATAATAATAATCGATACTAATCTCACTACAGAACAATTCCGGTTTCAATGCGCATAGAAGAAACTCACCAGCAGTTTATACGGAAAAGATTGCTTGTAATTTGAAAGCAGTAATCCGATCCTGTGGAAGTCGTTTGTCTGCTTTGGGGTGTAGGCGTAGGCTGGAATTGTATAGATAAAATGCTGGCCGTCAGGGATTCGTTCT
>JAAYIG010000034.1 GCA_012523595.1 Fibrobacter sp. | reverse complement strand
TACGACATCACGACAATACAAGGGTACGCATCCAATCCACATGTAGCTTTCAACTCTGGCTTATTCTTCCGAGAAAAGAATGAAAAGTATTCGATTCCGATTCCGATGCCGACCCCGATTTGAAGAACAGACATCGGTGCCCTGGTTTAGGTAAACCGAACATTACTGAACCTGTTTCCGTATTTTATTGTTAACCGGATATATCAGGAAACTGAGGGGGCCCTGATGAGAGGGCTGTAATGTCCTTATTTCACCTCCGGGGTGAATTTATAACTTATTCAGGCCACATTTTAACAGCTAAATTCACTATTTCACCCCTGAGGTGAAACAACAACCCAGGAATATTGTTTCCTGCCAGTAAACACGCATTTTCCCGCCCTGCACCGGCGCATACACCATGCGTTCTTTCTCCTAATCGTCGTCTTTTTATCGGTTACAACTACAATCGCTGTTTCACTGAGCACGAAAAAATGCATTGAAACTATGGTTTTAGAAAAACAACTCTGGCTTATTCTTCCAAGAAAAGAATGAAAAGCATTCGATTCCGATTCCGATGCCGACCCCGACTTGAAGAACAGACATCGGTGCCCTGGTTTAGGTAACCGGACATTACTGAAACTGTTTCATGTTTTTATTGTTAACCGAAGATATCAGGAAACTGAGGGGGGCCCTGATGAGAGGGCTGTAATGTCCTTATTTCACCTCCGGGGTGAATTTATGACTTATTTTGGCCACATTTTAACAGCTAAATTCACTATTTCACCTCCGAGGTGAAACAACAACCCAGGAATATTGTTTCCTGCCAGACAACACGACGTCACGACGTCATGAGGACACAAATACACACAGTCCACCCTGTAGTTTTTTGATGGGTATTTTTTTCTTACGATTACAAGCACAAAGAACGAAATGGGAATCCCTCAGGTCCTACCGTCGTACTGATACCTACACCAACCCCGATATGAAGAACAAACATCGGTGACTCTAAATGACATGCACCGTTTAGATAAAGATCCGATATACAATTATCGTTTCTTCTTCCACCAGTAAAGATTAAGAAGCCGGCTTAACTCGCCTGACTTGTAACAGTTCCCGATGGGTACTGCTCTATGTCAACACAGAGGGGGTGGCGGAAGACCCGCCTGCGCTCAGAAGCTACGGCGGGGCAAAGGCAGGAGGAGACCTTCCACGACAATACCGGGTACGACAATACGATAAGACGAGGGTGTGCTTACCGTCTCCCTGCAGATTATAAGAAAGAAATGTATACTTTGCCGGGCACTTCTGTGATCAGAAGAAACTTAAAATTCCCTTTTTATAAAAAGCAATATATACTATAAGGGTTATGGAAAAGGAGAAGAAGAAAAAGGCTGAATTTATCTGCTCGGCTGCTGACTACCGTGATCTTCCCGCTCTGTCAGGTCAGGAGTTTGCGATTCTGGGCAGATCCAATGTAGGGAAATCATCGTTTATTAACCATGTATTTGAAAACAAATCCCTCGCCCGCACATCAGGAACTCCGGGGAAGACCTCGCTGGCCAATTTCTACAGGGTGGAAAAAGATATGTTCTGGGTTGATCTTCCCGGATACGGCTACGCCCGGACCTCTGGAAGCGAGAAAGAGAGATGGTCCAGGCTTATCTCATCATATTGTGAAAAGAGATCGAACTTAGCCGGAATAATCTGGCTTATCGATATCCGTCATATAGGGGTAAAAAACGATCTGGAGGCGTGTCAATGGCTTGTCAGACTGGGAAAACCGGTTTTCCCGGTGCTTACAAAGGCGGATAAGCTTGGAAAAACCGACAGGATAGTACAGCAGAAAAAAGCCATGAGTGTGTTTAATCTTACGATGGAGCCAGTTATCTACAGTGTAAAAGAACACGGTTCCAGAGCTCTTTTCTGGGAGAGATTCAGGGAGTTTCAGCGTGATATCACAGGAGAGGATAATTGAACCGCAAAGTTTTTCGTGCGGTCCAGATGACAGGTGAGAATGTCGTCTTCTGGATAAATGAGCCGGTGGTCATTGTAAAGCTGTTATTCCGGTCTCTGGCGGCATGTTTTACTCCAAGTCAGACCGCTTTCACCTCCATAAGAGCTCAGTTGTCAAGACAGATTCTTTACACAGGTGTAGAGGCTTTATGGCTGGTGGGGATAATAGCTTTTCTGTGCGGAGTTGTGATAGTTATCCAGGCCATGACCAATATGCCCCGGTTCGGCGTGACTGAGTACTTCGGAAATATCCTTATAGTGTCTGTAGTACGGGAACTTGGGCCTTTTTTCACCGCACTTGTTATAATAGGAAGATCGGGGGCGGCTCTGGCAGCCCATATCGGGACGATGCAGGTAAACAAGGAGGTTGCGGCTCTGGAGGTGATGGGGGTTGATCCGGTGCGTTTTCTTGCGGTTCCGGCTCTGGCAGGGATGACTCTTTCGCTTGTCTGCCTTAATTTTTATTTTGACATCGTGGCTATTATCGGCGGATTGGCATTTGCAAAACTGACAGTTGTAATGCCCTTCAGGATTTTCCTGGAAAAAGTGATACAGGCACTGACCTGGAAGGATATACTTATCTCTGTTTCCAAAGGTGTGTTTTTCGGGATGGTGGTGGCAGTGATCAGTTGCCATTACGGGCTGGCGGTCAGGAATATCAGGGGTGTACCTCAGGCTGCGATCAATGCTGTTGTGGGATCGATGGCTTTTACTGTGGTTGTCAGCATTCTGGTGACTTTGAGTTTTTATGCCGGATAAGATCGAACTGGAAAAAGTCTGCTTTAAGCAGGGTAAAGCTCCTCTTCTGAGGGAGATCTCTTTTTCTGTAAAGAGGGGAGATATACTTGTAATAAGCGGCAGGAGTGGAGAGGGAAAGAGCACGCTTCTGGAAATATGTGTTGGCCTCAAACGCCCGTCATCGGGCAGAGTCTTATGGGACGGTCAGGATATAAGCTCCTTTTCCAGAAGAGTGCTTCTGGAAAAACGCCAGTCGACAGGGTATGTTTTTCAGATTCACGCTCTTATCTCCAACCACTCAGTTTTCGAGAATATCGCTTTACCTCTGAGGGTCCGTTCAGGGATCACCGATAAGGAGATAGAAAAGCGGGTGAGAAAAATCATGGATGAATTTTGTCTGGAGAATATCGATGCACTCTTCCCGGAGTTGCTTTCAGCAGGGCAGCTTAAATCTGTCGCTGTCGCCAGGGCGCTTATCAGCGAACCTGATATGCTGCTGCTCGATGAACCACTGAGCGGACTGGATCCATTTACTGCCCGGAAAATAATGAACGTCATTTATGAACATCAGAACCGGAGAAAAATGAGCGTAATCATGGTGAGCCATGAAACAGATATATGGGAGGGTTTTTTGACTGTAAAAAAGGTACTTGACAAAGGATGGCTTGTCGACAGTTCAGAGCAAGAGGGTGTATCCGGGCGGAGAGTACATAAAGAGCGCGCAGGTGTTGAGATAAAATGAGAAACAACCAGGTAACATCGTTTGTAAGACGCAACAGGACTTTTTTTGTCGGTCTCTTTGTGATTATCCCGGCATTGGTTCTTCCTTTTCTTCTTGTCTATTCTCTTTTCAAAGCAGAATTCATGCAGGGATGGTGTTATCTTCACGCGGTTTATCAGAACAGCTATGGTCTCACCAAGGGAAACCAGGTCACAATGTCCGGGATGCATATAGGGCATGTGGGAGAGATATCCCTTGTCAAAGAGGGGATAGTGATAGTGACAATGAAAGTCGGGAAGCAGTACCAGCCTCTTATCCGCAAAGATACCAGGGCTCAGCTCAAACAGAAAAGCTTTATAGTCGGGGACTGGTGCATAGAGCTGACCGGAGGGGCTGAGCAGAGTCAGGTGGTTGATGAAGGGGATACTCTTTTGTCGGAGTTTCCTATTCAGATCGACAAGGCAGTGGCGCAGATTGTTGGAATGATCAGTACTGTCGAACAGACACTTCACACGGTTCTGTCGGGAAAAGGAACAATCGGACGACTCATAACCGAAGACACTCTTATCAACCAGCTTCAGGAGCTTGGGAGGAGAGCAAATTCTCTGGCCGGTAAATCAGGGAAAACAATCTCCAGTGCGGATGTATTTATAAACAATCTTAACGGGCTCGCAGGACAGGGAGGCAGTTTCATGGACTCACTTACTTTACTGGTGCAGAAGACCATGGCTGCTCTGGAGAAGGCCGATTCTGTGCTGCGGGATGTAAAATCGATTTCCGGACAGCTTCCTGAAACTATGGTGCAGGTAAGAGATGATCTCTCCGAGGCTGAGAATATGATGAAGGCTGTGCAGAACAGCTGGATTTTCAGAAGGCTCTCGGAAAAAGGTGATGACCCATTGCTGGATAAGAATCCCTGATGAAACGTAAATTTAATGTCTTTTCCCTGTGTTTTGTGCTGCTTTTCTCCTGTGGCGGACGTAAAGTATCAAACTATGACCGCACTGCTGCCGCTTACGGCAGAAGTGCCTATAACTGTTTCAGGGACGGTAATTTCGCGGAAGCGAAAAAGCTTTACCGCAGGGCACTGATCAGTGCCGGCAGAAGCGACATGCCTCATCAGAGAGCAAGATACTTTTTCAATATCGGACGGGTTCTTTTTGAAGAGGGGGAGTATGACAGCGCGAATCAGTACTTTATTCTCAGTCAGGATGAGTTCATGTTTCTTGGAGACAGCCTCACCGCATCATCGGCCGCAGCATTTATCTGCCTGACATATATCAGCCGTGGTGAAATTGACAGCGCAAGAATGATAAGCGGGATGAGTTATCCGGAAAGAGATCATATATTGTGGAGCATGGTGCAGGGGAGAGTTCTGATGGCCGGGGGGAAAGTATCCGAGGCAGAGAAAGAGTTCAGGGTAGCGGCACTGAAACAGCGTAAAAAGAAAGATTTCGGGGGACTTGCACTTAACTGTTATTACAGGGGATCATTGGCATTGTCAAGTAAGGATTTCCAACGCGGGCGGGAGCTGTTTGACAGTTCACTTGTTCTTCTTGACAAGGTACCAGAGAGGTACAGCCGCTACAGAGTGCTTCTGGGGTATTCAAAACTTGAATTCTGCAGCGGAGCGGAGGAGAGAGGGCTGAGGTATTACAGAAGAGCGCAGGAATGTGTACCCGTAGGAATCGGGATTCCCGCGCTTGAGGATATAAAGAGTTGTTCTGATCTGAGGGAGAGTGTGGATCAGGCAACAGCCCGCTGAAACGAGGTAGAGAAGGAATTTCGTTTCGCGGTTTTCTTTCTGCTCAGAGAGTCGAGCACCTCGTAGAGTTTCCTTTCAATCGTAGCCGCATCATCGATTATTGACTCATTCTGAATCATAGCCATGTAATGAGTGGGTTTAAGCAGCCCCACAGCGGTTGAATTGTCTTTTTCGAAGACAATGATATTGTTGAGAATCACAAGCCCGGAGTCCTCCTGCTTTGAGAGGGCTTTGAAAGCCAGGGCGAGATTGCAGACTCCAAGAATTGCGTAGCGTTGAAAACTCACTCCCAGGTATTTTTCCAGTTCACGATCTACACGCACATCAGAGAGCACCTCAAACCCCTTCCGTCTCAACTCCATCGGGAGTTTTTTAAGTACAGTATCGAAGGGGATTGCCATTTCTTTGAAAAAGCCATATCGGGTCATAGCGTAAGCCTTTCTTTGTCAGGAGGTATCACTGCTGAAAAACGGTACTAAGGTAATTCAGCGGAGCGCCTCAGTCCCATGTTGAAGAAAACGGTGTGTTGTTTTATGTACCGATGAAAGATATGCAAAAATCGTGCACATTTATAATTGGCTGATTCTGCTGTAATTACAGTGTGATGGTGGTTGGATTTGCGGAATGGGAAAGGTTTTTCCCGAATTGGGGAAGATGGTACGCGCGTACGAGAGTACGACACTGCGGGCTGGAGACACGCCTGCGCTAAAGAAGCTACGGCGGGGCTGGAGTCAGGGGGAGACCTCACATTTTTATCTCTTTGATGTAATAATTGAGCTGATAGGGTTGTTTTGCAGGAAACGCTATATTCTGGGTTGTTGATTCATCTCCGGGGTGAAACAGTGAAATAGCCTGTCAAAATGTGGCCAGAATAAGTCATAATTTTACCCCGGAGATGAATTAAGGACGTTTCAGACCTCTCCTTAGTGTACCGTCAGTTTCCTGATATCTCAATTAACAAGGAAAAATACGGAAATAGAATAAACTGCAACAGTTATGTCCTGTTAACTAAGCGGCACACATTAATTAGAGACACCGATGTTTGTTCCTCCTGTCGGCATCGGAATCGATATCGATACGAGTGCCGAAACTACGACAATACGACATTACGAAAGTACGACAACACGAGAGTATGCACCCAGTCTTCTTCCGATCTGAAATATCCGGAAAAACAACAGATGAATGCAACTGAATACACTTTTCCCTTTATTCTATGGCTTTTTCAGTAATTCATTTTATTATATTTATTGACGGATTATTCCACGGAATGCTTCGCTGATTCAGATACAAAAATAAACAAGGGGGTGACTTTGAAGGCTTCATCTGTAATAATGCTGTTTTTATCTGCAATCTGTTCGGGTGAAATGGTTCTTAATTACTCACAAGGGCAGGATCCGCGTATCTCCTACGGGTTTGCATCAGGAAGCAATACCGAAGCGCTCACGATGCTCTCTGCGGTCAAATACAGGAGCGTTTATGCAATAGACGGACTGATGAAAATCAGTGCTAAATTCATGAAGCAGGATTCTATATCATCTCTTCTTAATGAGAAAGACGGGCTGTGTCTTGTGAGTAATCATAAAGGCCCGGTTTGTCAATATTATGTATTCGACATGACCCCGGTATACTCTTTCCTGGGAGATGATTCCATCACAGGTGCAACATTCAAATGGAGCGGTAAAGCTGTTCGTGAGGGGGGAGGAAGCATCAAAATGAGATTTAATGCTTGTCAGGCCGGGCATCTGTTCAAATACTGTACTGTTGATGATTCAATAACTCTTGAGCTGGTGGCTGACACGACATTTGCACCGGGATGGTTTTCCCCTGATGGGCACTATTTTTTCGAAAAGGAATTAGCTGTTTATGTTCAAATCGAAAAAGAGGGTGATGCGGTGTATGCGCTTTATACCGATTTAGTGGAGATAATTCTCCATACAACAGGTGATAAAACCGGCATCAAATCGAAATCAATCCGGATATCAGCAGGGTTGGGGAACAGACAGAATGGTATGACATACGATATAAGCGGGAGAAGAGTAAACCATCTGAAACACTGCAGCGGCATAACTGTCGGGAACTCAGGAAAAAGCCCGAAAATACTGCTGAAAAACCGGTGATGAGACCTGACAGGTTTTTTCTGTATTTTTATCACCATCCGGCTTAAAACACACCTTACCTGCCCATTACTGGCCTTCTGGAATGGATTGGTCACCCGGCTCTTCCAGGCTTTTCACGAAGCAAAGCCAAACTGGCATGTCAATTGCAACAAATTTCTTGAATTGTTCATACATATACATCTATGCCCTTGACGGAGGTTGACATGCCAGAATTTGTAAATCCTTTTAGCGGAAAAGCCCCCGAGCGTCCTCTCAGCAGAGGTGAACTGCTCAGGGCATTGCGTCTTTCTCTCTCTGCTGAGGAGGAAGCGGTTCATCTGTACGAGGCTATTGCCGATGCCTGCACAGATGAGCTTGCGAGGGCGGTACTCAGGGATGTGGCTGAGGAGGAGAAAGTGCATAAGGGGGAGTTTCAGAGGCTTATAGAGCTGCTCTCTCCCGATGAATCATCCTTTATGCAGCAGGGGGCATCGGAGGTGGAGGAGATGAGGCAGAAAACTCTGCGTATAGAAAATGAGCACATTCCGCAGAGTGTGGGGAATCTCAAGAGGAGTGCTGAATAGAAAGGATACGGATATGGCAAATTTACTGAATAGAGAAGATGCGCCTTTTGAAAACAGTTTCTGGGACTCGATAGACATGATGGTGAAAACTGTGGCTGAGAGTCAGCTCAGTGCACGAAGGTTGATCTATGCCGAAGGACCGTTTGGGTTGGGATTGCAGTTTGTGCCTGGAGCAGAAAGCCTGGGCAAGGAGGAAAATGGACTTAAGATCAGTATGCCAAACTGTATGCCTCTGTCACTTCTGGAAAAATCGTTCTCCATTTCGGCAAGGGAGATCGAGGCGCACCGGAGAGAGGGCATCGCTTTTAGTCTGGAATCTCTGGTTTCATCAGTGATGGCTGTGTGTGCCCAGGAGGATTATCTTCTATACTACGGGTTGAAATCAGCAGGAATAACAGGGCTTCTTAACAGTCCGGGAGTATTAAAAAGCAAGCTTAAACCCTGGGATGAGGTCGGTGATGCAGTCGAGGCGGTAATAGCCGCAGCGGAGAAGCTTGACAATGCGGGATTCCACGGCCCCTACAGTCTCGCTCTTTCAACACCTCTGTACAATAAACTGTTTCGTCGATACCCCCAGACCGAGATTCTTGAGATGGATCACATGAAATCGCTTGTTACAGAGGGAATATTCAAGGCAGCCGCGATCTCCTCCGGTGGAGTCCTTCTGGCCAGCGGCAAAGCATTTGCGTCTATAATCCTCGGGCAGGACCTGTCTGTCGGCTTTGAGGGACCATCGGGAAGGGAATACATTTTCAATGTCTCAGAATCATTGGCTCTGCGCCTCGTTCTACCATCGTCGGTGTGTGTCCTGGAAGGCGCATAATATGCGGGTGTTATCAACCGGGCTGTATCTGTGCTTTTTTGCGTGATTAAAGCGCAAAGGAGCGCCTGGCAAGCCTGCAAGATTCCTCCTTGAAAAGCGTAGTATTAGTATAGAGGAGGGTATTTCTATGAGAGTAAGTGAAATAATGACTTATGGAGTGGATTTTCTGGTCTCATCAGATCCTGTCAAGAAAGCCGCTGAGAGGATGAGGGATAAAAACATAGGTGTAATTCCCATCTTTGAAGGAGGGGAACCGGTGGGGATGCTGACAGACCGTGATATCGCTCTGCGGGTGGTAGCTGAAGGACGGGATCCGTCGACGGTAAGGGTGTCCGATGTGATGACTCCCGATGTGGTTTTTTGTTATGAGGATCAGGATATCGAGGATGCTGTCGATATCATGGAGCAGAGAAAGATAAGGAGATTGCTGGTTAAGAATTTCAAGGATGAGGTTGTGGGGGTGCTCTCTACCGGGGATATTGCAATGAGCACGACAAAGGAGCTTGTCGGAGAACTGATAAAAGAGGTTTCCGGGGTAGCATACCCGGAGAGGTGAACTGTATTGATGGTTGAGATCATTGGTCGGGCTCACTTCGGCAATTTTCAGTGAGCCCGCTTCGACTATAGACAGTATACCAGAATAATGATTACAGGTAATAACACTATTTACAAAAGGCAATTATTCCGTTAAGAAATAAGTGTGGGAGGTCTCCCCCTGGCTTCAGCCTGTCGAAGACGCCGGTCTTCTGCCACCCCCCTCTGTGTTGACGTAGTGTAGTCCCCCGTCGTGCTGTCGTCCCTAGATACCCATTCCCACAAAATCCAGAACATCCTCCGCGGTAATTCCCGATTTCGGCATCCGTTTGACAAAAATCTGTTTTACAACTGCACTGGCGGAAGGATCAGCGGAGACAATGGATGAGATCTCTGCACCGAGTCCGTTTCCGAAATTATCCTCTACTGTGATAATTTTCCCTTTATTCTCCCTTGCCGCATCGATAACAATCTCCGGATTGATTGGGATTGAGTAGCAGTCGTAAAGACTTGCATCGACACCAGCACTCCTCAGTTCCTCCACAACGCCCTTGCATGCGTGTACCATATACCCAGATGCCATCACTGCCACATCATTTCCCCTGATAAGTGTTTTGGCTCCTCCGATCTCGAAAGTTTCATCGGGTGAGTAGAGGAGGGGGGTGTCCTGACGGATTGTGCGCATATAGCAGGCACCATCCCGATCTACCATCAGTTGAACACATTTAAATGCAGCCACGGCGCATGCGGGATTGAAGATAACCATCAGAGGTTCATCATTTACATTTAAGCTGGTCGAGAGTGCCCGCATGTATCCCATGTCCGAAAGTCCCATCTGGCTGGGCCCATCCGCCGCGATATTTGCTCCGGAGTGTGAGCCGCAGATTTTCAGGTTGGCACCTGAGATAAGGGCAAGCTCAAGCTGATCGTAGGCACGGACAAGAAATTTCGCAAAGCTTGACACAAAGGGAATAAAACCTCCTGAGGAGAGCCCGGATGCGACAGAGAGCATGTTCTGCTCCGCGATTCCACATTGGAAGAAGCGTTCCGGAAATTTTTCAGCCATGTATTTTGAAAAGGTAGAATTATTTACATCTGCATCGAGTGCAACAATCCTCTCATCGACAGTTGCCAGTTCCCTTAAAGCTATCCCGAAAGCTCTCCTGGTACTCATAAGTCCCCGTTTGAATTTTTCGATGTAGGGGTCATTCTGAAGAAGTTTGTTGAAATCGGGGTTGGGGAGCTTCCCCTCTTTTCTGTGTGGCAGAGTGGCTCTTTGAGGAAGCAGGGGGTACATGCGGTGGTTATGGTCAGGTGGGATTGTTTGTATATTCATGGAGGAATCCAGTTCCCTGATTGCCTCTCCCAGCTTGTTTTCCGGCAGAGCTTTGCCGTGGGATTTATCAGACTGCAACTCCCTTACACCCCATCCCTTGACAGTTTTCGCCAGTATAGCGGTGGGAGAGGTGGATGCTTTTGCTTTTCTCAGGCTTTTAAGAACATCTGACGGATTGTGTCCGTCAATAACGATTGTTTTCAGTCCCCAGGATTTCAGTTTTTTCTCGAGGGTGTTTGTTGACTGTTGAGCAGAGACCGGCCCTGTCTGTCCCAGGCCGTTGCAGTTAAAGATCGGAATTACAGAGGAGAGGTTGTTGTCTACGAGAAAATCCATCGCCTCCCAGATCTGTCCCTCACGGGATTCGCTGTCGCCGATTATGACGAAGATTTTCTTTTCGATATTATTCAGCCTTGCAGCCAGGGCCACACCGCAGGCGCAGGAGAGTCCCTGGCCGAGAGATCCTGTGGCGCAGTCAAAGAAGGGGAATCCCGCGGAGGGGTTAGGATGCCCGTCAAGGGGAGAGTTGATCTGACGGAAGGAATCAAGATCTTCGGTGGAGAGGAACTGTACCCCCTGAGGACTGCTTCCGTAGCCGCCCTGAAGATCGGCGTAGGCTGCGTAGACAATGGGTACGGCGTGTCCTTCACTGAGTACCAGCCTGTCGTTGGATGGATTCCAGGGGTTCTGTGGATCAAAGCGCATCACCTTGTACATAAGTGCTGTGATAATGTGAAGGATAGAGAGGCTGCTTGAGGGGTGACCTGAGCCGGCATGAGTTGTCATCCTGAGAGTTAACTTTCCCAGGGCTATGGCTTTTCTGGAAATTTCCTCTGCAGTATCCATGTATTTCCCTGATAATTTTTGCTGGAAGCATTATGTCAATAACCGGGTTTATCCCTGTTTAATAAGTAAATACAATCCCTGTGCCAATTCTCTCCTGAGACACTGTTCAGAAAAAGTGTGCAACCTAACGCTTTCTCTGGCATGCGATTTGAACCTTGTCAAATTAAAGGTTTTTTTTCACGTGCAAAAGGAGGCAGTATGAGGTTTACAGGTGTTTGTAAAGGAATTGTGGTTTCCATTCTTCTGGCTTCTCCTCTCATGGCATCACAGACTCATCACTGGGCCAGTGACTTTCAGCGTTTGTGCTATGCTGGTGCAGGATGGGCCAATGTTGATTTGAGTTCACTGAATGAAACGATGGCAACTCTTGAGCTCCCCGCCTTTTCGTCAAAACCCCTTTCCCTCGAGGTCGGTAAGCATCTGCTGATACAGAATCTTGTTCTGGAGGCCTCTGTGGGAGGGCTTATCTGGAGAAATCGTTATGAGAATAACCGTGAGGCATCGCTGTTTGGCATAAGCGGTAATCTGCTTATGGGGGTTAGTTTCAACATGCCCGGAGAAACCTGGAAGGTCTATCCCTTTTTCAGCCTGGGCGGCACTTTACTTCGCTTTTCTCATAATACCGCGGAACTTGAATTTACATCAGATAAGAAGGCGTCATCGGATGTTTACTGGCTTCCCACTTTTCTTACCGGGTTTGGAGGAGCGGTGATGCGTGTTTTTCATCTGGAAAGAAGTAAGAAAGTTTTTACCATGGGGTTAAAGGGCGGAATACAGGTTGATCCTTCACAGCAGAGTACATGGTTCGGCAAGGGTGTTCGCTTCCGTAACGGACCCTCGCCTCTTCTCAGCGGTCCTTTCTTACAGCTGATCATAGGAAAAGGAAACTATGTTTCCGGGTGAGAAAAATGGATCTGGTCTCATACTATAAAGACAGGAATATCAGAGCCAGGATAATAGAATTTCTGGGGGGAAAGAGTCTCGATTCTGCTACCTGTATGTTTATAGCACAGTGTGATGCTGAGGATGAGAGAGGGTGGGACATGAGGTCCCCTCAGGAGCTTGAATACTTTCTCTCCAGGGGGCTCGATATTTCCAGGTCACTTTGGGACAGAAACTCGCTTATCGTTCACCTTGACATAGAATATGTAAATTTCGATTTTCCCGCAGAACCGTACCTTGATCCGCAGAGAGCCTTTTACCTTCAGAGGCCATCGGAGCTGGCGATAGAGAAAATACTGCTGGAGCACGGTATCGCACCTCTTCATGTACTCAGCGGAAGGGGGCATCACTTTGTCTGGCTTATAAGCCGCGAGTCTGCTGCCTTCGGCATGTTAAGCCAGATCGGACGATTACCGGATCATCTGGTGAAACGTTACTCTGAAAACCATCCTCTGGTAAACAAACCTCTCGAGCGTGATCTGGGTGCCGCGTTTGCCGGTCTGGCGCTTGTCATGGAGTATCTTGCTCTTCTGGTAAGGGACAAGGCCTCAAAGGAAAGTGAGATTCCTGTCGAACTCTCGGCTATCGAAGTTCCTCCTCAGCAGAGGGGAAGGGAGATGATCTCGCTTGACATTACGGAGTACGGGGATCTCCTTAACACCCGTCTTATCCGGGTGCCGTTCAGCGGGTATCTTAAACCTTGGCAGAAAAGCGGAATACTCAATGATGAGATCTGGAGAAAGATACCTCAGATGGTTACTGTTCCTCTTTTTGAGATGGATCTCAATGAGGGGATCGAGACGATGCGGGATCAGAGAAAGGCAATTGAGCTTGCCTCCCGCGCATCGGCGAGTATTCCTGATCAGTCAAGGCAGATGCTGAATCTGATCCGTGCGTACCTGAGTTCTCCCGAGGCGGAGTATCATAACTGGTACTACTCTGTAAAACAGGAGGTGCCATCCAGGTGGCCTCAGACCTATGACCGCTTTCAGGCAGAGTCTCTTCCGCCCTGTATCAGATTCATACTCCAGAATCCCAATGATTTACTCTTGAAACCTGCCGGGATCAGGCAGGTGGTCAGGGCGCTACTTTCTCTCGGATGGCATCCGGTGCATATCGCCGGGCTGATCAGGTCGAAATATGAGCGCGACTATGGATGGGGAAGGGAGTGGTACTTCTATGATGCGGCAACCAGGGCCGAATTTTACACCCGTACATTTGCTGCCCTTATCAGGAGCGGACGTGATAATCTGGGGTACTTTGATTGTGAATCAGTAAAGAAAATGCAGTTTTGCTTCAATGCACATAATTCCTGCAGTCTTGAAGCCTTGAAACAACCTCTTCTGAAAAGGATGAAAGAGTGAGTGACTGGCCGGTAGGCCTCTCGACAGGCTGTTTCTACCAGATGAGCATATTTGACTGTCTCGAGCCGATCCGCAATGGCGGCTTCGGGATGGTTGAAATCTGTTCATCACCCGGACATTTGAATTTTCGCGACATTGACACAATTAAACTGGTTGCAAAAAGGCTTGAGGAACTGGGGATGGAGGCATATTCGTTCCATGCTCCGTTTGTAGATGTCGACATCTCCTCACTCGATCAGTCTCATCGAGAATACTCTTTCCAGGAACTGATAACAGCAGCAGAGGCTGCCTCAATTCTGAATGTACGTCACTTCATAATCCATCCCGGACCCGACAAAAATCTCTGCTTCTCGATTGAGGAGAGAATGCAGCGGATGAGAAATGTTTCCGGTGTGCTCAATCTGGTGGCAAAAAAGTGCCATTCCATCAATGTGGGACTGGCACTGGAGAACATGCTTCCCCATCTTCCGTTTGGAAATATCAGTGATATGCTCTGGATAATGGGGTCGATGGAGAGTTTGAATATCACCACCTGTCTTGACACCGGGCATGCTACGCTTTCGGGTGATCTCTATAATATCATGTACAAACTCTCGGGACATCTGCAGGTTGTACATGCAAATGATAATTTCGGGACCAGTGATGATCATCTTCCGCCAGGTAAGGGTATGATAGACTGGACAAAAGTTCTTTATGAGTTAAGCGAGACAAATTTTCACGGAGGGATTATTCTTGAGCTTTCCGGTGTGCATGGAAAAGACATCGAGAGGACCCTGGCTGAAGCCAGGGAGGCCAGGCTTTACATCAGAAGTATCGCGCGAAAACTCTACCTCTCAAGTCCTCCGAGTGTGGAGATAGCAAACAGGCCGGAGGAAAGCACCGGATAAGACGGTGCTTAAAGGCGGTTCATGGTGTTTTTGATTGCCTCTCTCAGCTTCTGGTTAGCCTCCCAGAAGAAAAGCCCGTAGGGGATATCGTTTCTATTTTCGTACCTCTTCTCGTAGATCAACTGTTCCTGTTCGGTTTTCGGGGGTTCGAGTGTGAGACCCTTCACTGTTATCTGGGCTGTGAGCTTTACACCAACCTCTTCGGTTTCATCATAGTTATAGTTTGACACCTGATTCTGAACGAAGATCGCCAGGTCTGCCTGTGTCCCGGATTTAACAGCCTGCATGTGGCAGGAATCATTGAGAAATTTCTTAAGATGGGAATCACCTGCAAAATCAGGAGGAAGAGTAATCTGGCTCACTGATGAGGCTTTGTACTCAAGAGAGTATGTGGGACGGGAAAGTTTGAAGATAAAAGTCTGGTCCCCGCTGTTCTTGAGGCGCAGGCCAAGATCTTTTGTGCTCACGAATATATTCTCATCGATTATCCTGCCCGGGTTATGCTTGACAGAAATCAGTGTCCCGTTGGCAACGAAAGGTATCTTGAGACCGTCAAAACTCATCTTGCCTTCTTCATTTGTGACAGTTGAGAAAAGCACTTTTCCATTCTGATAAAGTGCGGTCAGTCCTATTCCGGGAAGAGGCGTAGAGTCGTATGTTACGGTTATTGATGGGGGATTGTTGACAGGTTTTCCGGCCCGTCCCTCGAGGATCATATTGGATGATTTAAAAGTGATTTTGTCCAGAAAGACCCGCAGAGTATCCCTGATAACGTTTGTCAGAATTTTCCCTCCATCTTCGGGAAGTATCGCAGGTGACCCGATACGGGCTGAGGCGTAAGAGAGGGCCTGGATAGCTGATTTGTAGAATTGAACAGGGTTGTTTTCCTGGGCTGCGTTTTTCGCGGCGCTCCAGAATAGAAATGCTTTGGAATCGAGCTGTTCATTATATGTCTTTGCAGCCTGCTCTGCTGTCTCCTGTGTGACGTTGTAGGTTATAGTAAGAGACTTTCCCTGATAAAATGATTCCTCTTTGGTTAATTTGAGACAGGAGTCGACGAAACTCTCAAGGAAGAGATTATGAAGAGCATTGAGAGTGTCAAATTGCATGGAGCCTGAGTTTTCTGAGACCCATTCTACCAGTTTTTTCTTTAACTGCGTCCTTGCACCTTGACGTGCGGTTTGGATCTGCTGCTCTGAGGCAGGTCCGTTGAGGTTTATTGTTGATGAACCGCTTATTACTGAAGCGCTTATTGAAAGATAACAGAAAAGAATTACAACAAGAGTGAAACAGTGTCTGTACATTTATTCCCCCTTCGCAGAGACTGCCTGATTATCAGCCATTTATGCAAAAATATATCATTGTTTTCATGGCTCAAATACTGTATGAAAACTGAGTTTCGGGCGGGGAGTACAGATCGTAATTCTTCTTCCTGAAAAGGGGAAGTTCTCCTTTTCAGGAGCACTTCGCGATCTCAAGTACCATATCCGCCAGTTCCCTTGCCTGCTTTTCGCTGCGCGCTTCAGCATAGCATCGAATTATCGGTTCGGTATTGGAAGCTCTGAGGTGAACCCACCCGTAATCTCTGATAATTTTAAGTCCGTCAAGGTTATCAGTGTGCTCTCCGGAGAACTTCTTCTCGAGTTTACCGATTATAGAAGCGGGATCGATACCGCTGCATTCGATTTTTTCTTTTACGATAGCGTATCTGGGCCAGGCTGAAGCGATCTCTGTGAGCCTCTTTCCTGTTTTGGCCATCAGTTCCAGAATAAGAGCCATACCTGTGAGACCATCGCGGGCATTGGTGATCTCTGGGTAAATCACCCCTCCATTACCCTCACCGCCATACCTGCAGTTATTCTTTCCCATGGTCTCGACTACATTGGCCTCCCCGATTTTGGATCTGTAAACTTTTACACCGAATTTCGAAGCCACATCATCAATAAGCATCGATGTGGACAGGTTTGTAGCCACATCGGATTTCTCTCTCTGGAGCAGATTCTGAAGCGCAAAGACAAGAGTCATCTCCTCAGAGATCTCTTCTCCGTTTTCGCCCATCGTTGCCAGTCGGTCCGCATCGGGATCAAACACAAACCCTCCCCAGTTGCCTGGAGTTGATTTCAAGAGGTTGGAGAGATCGCCAAGATGCTCAGGGCGGGGTTCCGGGTTATGAACAAAATCTCCATCCAGTTTATTATGCACCCCTGACCATTTGACACCGAGTTTCTCGAGCAGCAGAGGGAAAACCGCTCCTCCGGCGCCGTTGATCGAGTCGACAGCGATATGGATATTGGCGGTTTTGATCGCTTCAGCGTCAATTCTGGAGAGAATCTTCCCGACATGGATCTCCGCGCCATCAACACTGGATTCAGCGCTGGCTTCTGCCTTTTCCAATTCCTCATTACTGGGATATTCTCCATTCAGAAACTGCTTATAGACTCTCTGGCACTCATCTGCCCTGAACAGCCGTCCGGTGCTGTGCACCATTTTGTATCCGTTGTATTGACCGGGATTGTGACTGGCAGTGATAATGATTCCTGTTGAACCGCCCAGTGATGAGGTGCAGAGGCAGGTAGTGGGGGTGGGGGCGATTCCGAGGTCGACCGGTGTACCTCCTGCTGCCCGGATCCCTCTGAAGGCAGCCTCAGCCAGCATCGCTCCGGAGTTTCTTGTGTCTCTTCCCACAATCACTTTCCCGCCGCCGGATATTTTGGTTTGAATGAATGCTATTCTGGAAACGAAATACGGATCTATTGTTTTTCCGACTACACCGCGAATTCCGGAAACTGACATGATTGGTAGTTCAGCCATTTTTTATCTCCATTTTATATCCAAATTAGAAATTTTTCGTTTCAAGAACCCCGTTTGCTTTCAAAGCCGGGTATCGTATCGGTATCGAATTGTTTTTAAAAAGATTTCTTCCTCTATTTAGAATCAAGAAAAACATTTCTTAATCGTGTTAATAATGGTCGAGTTTTGTATTGCAATGCAATGAGGGATCGATTCCGATACCGATTCTGACCCCGAACTGGAGAACGGGGGCAGTTTTTCTAAATTAAAATCATGTGAATCATGATATAATATAGAAAGAATAAAATAGCAGGGGCCATACCAATTCTCAACGAAATTGCACATACGGGTCGGGGAGTGTTATTTTTTTAGATGGATCAAGGAGACACAGGTGCAGATAGAGTTACTCTGGATTATTCCTATAGTTGCTTTTGCTTCTTTTATCTTCATCGTTGCATTTGTAAGTCAGAAGAAGACTGATGGTCAGGATCTCTCAAAAGAGGTAGCCCGGTTTAATAACGGCCTTACCCAGAACGATTATATGCCCTCAGTGCCGGACCAGCGTCTGGGAGAGCTTGAGAAGGCTATTTCGTCGGTAAATGAATCGATTGCCAGCCAGCAGGCGGTGATGGAGAGATTTCAGAAGGAAAATAGTGCCTATAGCAACGAAATCATTGAACTTAAGAGCAAGCTGAGGGATTTATACAAGGAATACGATATAGTAGTGAGTGAAAACTATTCTCTTCGTGCCAAGGTCAAGAAACTGATGGAGGGCAGGGAGGGGGATGCGTCGGAAACAGAGCCAGCCCCGGTTTCTGCTTCCCAGCCAAAGAAGGCCGAGCCTGCCAAGCCAAACATGAAGCTTTACGAGGATACCCGTCTTGTAAATCTCACCTCTTTGGATGACACCTCAGAGATAGATCTTTCGGAATTGAAGTAGTTGCGGCAACACACTTGCCTCGATGTCTTTCCTGTGAAAACAGGAATCCAGTTTTGATGTTGAGAGGAAGAACCCCCGCTGGAAGCGCCCCCCTTAATAAGGGGGGATAAAGGGGGGAGTCAGTGATCAATACCTGTTACTCCAGCGGGAACAGTGTGTCTGGTGTGGTAACTGTCCTTGCTTCATGCAGTTTACCGAGATCCCATTTGTACAAGCAGGCCCCATCCGCTGCAACAAATGAAATGGGATCTGTAGTCCAGGCTGTTGCAGTGACATCGTTATCTTTAATCAAGGTTCTCCCCATGAATATCGGCTCGCCAAAAAAGAATGGTTTTTTCTCGTCAACCGGAAGTGCGATAAAGAAAGGCTGCCATTCACCACCCGGGCCGAGATTACCGTACTGGTCTCTACCTATGTCCTCATGACCGAAGACAAGCCATTTGCCATCAGGTGAAAAGGAAAAACGGCCATACTTTTTAACAGCCAGAGGTGGAAGAAACGATAATGCATCTGTATGGAGCGGGATATACTGCTTGTTTGTGTCAGTGATGTCCCAGCGAAGAAGATAGAGTGCGTGGATTTCTTGTTGCTTGTATAAAGCTCTTTTAATTTTATCTGTTTCATCATTTAAAGGCATCGCAAATATTTTTTCCCAATCAAGGTCTTTTCCAATCTCCACTACCAGTCCGAACGGCAAGGTAGGATGAATAATCATCTCCTTGAGTTTACGAAATTTATCGCTGTGGCGATTGAATATTTCCACAAAAGGGTGTATGGAAGATTTCAGGTCGGCATCATGGCAAAGCAGTTTGTTTGATGCGCTATCATAGGTAATTATCTTTCGGTCATGCACAATCC
>JAAYIG010000033.1 GCA_012523595.1 Fibrobacter sp. | reverse complement strand
GAGTTGAATTTAATCGCAAGATCCCTGGCAATCTCAAGATGCTGCTTCTGGTCTTTTCCCACAGGTACTCTGTTTGCCTGATAAGCAAGAATGTCCGCAGCCATTAGAACCGGATAGGAAAAAAGACCATTGTTGGCCGGTAACCCCCTGGCCAGAGCATCCTTATAGGCATGGCTGCGCCCAAGAAGACCAACCGGAGTGATATTGTTCAGGTACCATGTGATCTCAGCAACTTCAGGCACATCAGACTGAACCCAGAAAACCGATTTTTCCGGATCGATTCCAAGGGAAAGAAGATCTATGACAACATCATTTGTATACCGGATCATCTTTTCGCGGTCGTAAATCGATGTCAGGCTGTGAAGGTTTGCGACAAAGCAGAATAGTTCTCCCTTTTCCTGCGATTCCACCATGGGGCGTATCATACCAAGGTAATTTCCTATATGGATAATACCTGAAGGCTTTATACCTGATAAAATCCGCACCTGTTGCTCCTTCACGGGTTAGACGGAGATACTTTATTCAGATCTGAAAAACAAATCTGAAAAGAATGCCGGAGAGAAAATAACAAACAAGAGAGAAAAAACCGTAGTAAAAGTACCCGTCTCGGCCATTATCGGAAATAGAAGAATCCTTTACAGAAGCGCCACTGGATGACATATGATTCAAGTGCCAGTCACAGACAGCGTAAGCACAGACAGGAAAGAAAAGCCCGATAACTGCCCAAAACAACTGCCTTACCATATCCATTCCCCAGAACTCTTCCGCTATCAGAAAATTTGCCGCGAAAACAAGAAATGAGAAGCCAATCAGGGGAAAGAAAGCATCAAGTGACCGCCTGTATGCTTTCATGTAAACAGCACTGTTTCCTTCCGCTTTCCTGAAACCGGTAAGATCCAGAGCAGAGGCTTTCCCGAATGCCTCCAGATTTTTTCTCAATGTCTCAAGAAAAATATCGAGTTCCTCAAGGTATAGAGGTACTTTTATAGAACCGTCATTTGAGTATAGAACCAGAAATCCTCTTGAAGGAAATGTCTTGACAAGCTTAATTCTGAGAACATCGGTAAAGCGGATCAGTGAGATCTTGTAAGGACTCTTCCTGATAATGCGGTCATCCGTGATTATGTACTCTACCCTGCGAAGTTCTCTCTTAAAAAAGAACAGAAAAAACAGAAGAGCCGCGATTGTGGAGTTTACGTAGATCGCAGCCCTGAGAGCAGAACCGATGACTATACCATAAGTGACAAAGGAGAGCAGTGAAGGAATCCATGAAAGGACAAATACTCCAGCCACAACTGCTGTAATAATGACCTCTGTGTATAAAAACCTTCTTTGGAGCCTGAATATTTTCCGGGTGTCAGTATTCATCATAATTACTTTCCTCTTTCATGTGCTATCCGGATATTTTCAAGCCCGGCTATGCCTCCTGAATGCCCTTTATTCTTTGCTGCGGTATAAAAATACTCTGCCTGGCTGTAAAGCTGATGCCGGAAAGAGAGATTGCCTGCAAGAAGGACAAGCTCGATGAAATCCGGAAAGAGCTCAACCCCCCTGGTGGCCTCCTCGATGGCAACCATGTCATTTCCCTTTTTCTCCAGAAGAAGCACAATTTTATAAATGATCCACTTGTTGCTGCTGTCTTTTTCAAAAGATGATTTAAGGTAATAAAGGGCTTTATCCAAATCCCCCTTTGCCTCATAAAGTTCTGCTAAAAACATACTAACCTTCTGCTCGTTTTTGCCCCACTCCCGGAAAGAGGAGAGCCACCTTATCGCTTCGTCGATGTCATTCAGCTCCCGGTAAATCTCGGCTAAAGCAAGATACGATTCCTCATTTTCCGGGTAAAGCTCTGAAATCTTCTCAAAAGTGGTAACTGCTTCCGGATATGACTGCAACCTCCTGTAGGATGCGGCCAGGATAAGCAGTGCCTTCTGGTCATCGGGAGAGATTTCAAGAGCACGCCTGAGAGCTGCAATACACTCTCCGAAATCCTCAAGTGTGTAGTATGCAATTGCCAGGTTAAGGTGAGCACGGAAAAAATCAGGAGCATGACTCAACATCGCCCTGTAGTAGACTATACTCTGAGGAATACTGTCGAGCTGAAAGTATGCATTTCCCAGATTGAAATTGCAGATCACCTCATTTTCACCCTCCTCAATTGCTTTTTTGTAAAGACGTATGGCGTCGGAATACTTCTGCTGGTTGTAAAGGCTGTTTGCCTGGTCTAGGCTGGAAGCAGAAACAGATACTGAAAGCAGAAGCAGCGAAAGATTCAATGCGATGCAGGTAATAGACGTACGCGCCATCAAATATCAACTTTTTTATAGGGAGAGGGATCTTTTTAGATAGAAATTACATTTTGCGACCGGCAGCCTGGGAGATGCGGGTGATTACTCGAAGAGTTTTTTATACTCCCCATATCCCTCTTTTTCGAGCAGCTCTTTTGGTATAAAGCGCAGTGATGCAGAATTGATACAGTATCGTAAGCCGGTTGGCTGCGGCCCATCATTGAACAGATGCCCCAGATGAGAATGGGCATGCTTGCTTTTCAGCTCGATGCGTCTCATTCCCAGACTCTCATCGACAGATTCGCTGAAATTCTGAGGAACAAGAGGCCGGCTGAAACTGGGCCATCCGGTGCCGGAATCGAATTTGTCAGTGGAACTGAAAAGGGGTTCCCCGCTTACCACATCCACATAAATTCCCTCCCGCTTATTGTCCCAGTACTCATTTCTGAACGGCGGTTCAGTGCTGCACTGTTGTGTTACCCGGTATTGATCTGGTGTCAATTTCTTCCGCAGTTCCTCATCCGAGGGCTTTCTGTATCCTTCAGCCATTCTCTTCTCCCCTCACTGTTTCACTTCTCTGTCTGCCCTTTTCTTTTCGCAGTCAGGACAGATCGCCCCTTTGTAACTGGGATCGTGTGGCGGAGCCTTGTAAGGACGATACCAGTAACCCCTTACTTCAATTTTACCACAGATAACACATTCTTGCTGAGTCAAAGTTTTCATGATTTGTCCTTGAAAAAAACTTGTTTATTAAGAATCAAAGACTGTGCCAATAACCCTTGATTCAAAACTGGAGAAACCTATGACAGAGTGAAATAGAAAACCGCTCCCTTATTCATTTCTCCATGGGCCCAGATCCTCCCTCCGTGCCGACGGATCACCCGCATGACAATAGGAAGACCAATCCCGGTTCCGCTGTATTCTTTCTCTGAATGGAGCCTCTGGAAAGGGGCAAAGAGTTTTTCCGATTTTTGCATATCGAAACCTGCACCGTTGTCTTTTACAAAGTAAACAGTCTCATTTTCCTGTTCAAAAACACCGAATTCTATTATGGTTTTATCTTTCCTTGATGTAAATTTCCAGGCATTCCGGAGCAGATTCTCAAGTGCAAGATAAACAAGTCTGGAGTCGGCATAAGCCGTTATATTTTCCTGGATCTTGAATTCTGCTCTGCGTTGAGGTTCGGAACGCCTGAGGTCCTCAAGAAACTCACTGACCATTTTACTCATATCTATCCTGGAGCGAATCAACTCCTTACGTGAAATACGGGAAAGCTGCAGCATATCCCCGATAATGCCGTTCATTTTTCTGATACCTGACTGGATAGTTTTAAGGTATTCCCTGCCTTGGGCATCAAACAATGATTCATAATCCTCTTTGAGCAAGCTGATAAAACCGCCTATAGTGCTCAGAGGCGATCTCAGATCATGTGAAACAGAGTATGAGAAGGACTCCAGCTCCTTGTTTGCAAACTCCAGGTCAGTTGCCCGTTTCTGTAACTCGCTGTTGAGCGTCTTTATCCGCTCCTCAGCTTCCAGGCGATCAGAAAGATCGATTCCTGTTGCAATAATGTGGGTAATGTTGCCTTCCTTGTCAGTCAATACGGAATTTCTCCATCGTATAAAGCGCTCTTTTCCGGAACGGGTCCGGATAAAGTTTTCGTATTCCACCGGTACTGTCCGATCATGTGACTCTGCTAACCTTTTCAACCATCGTTCCTTTTCCCCGGGAAGCAGCAGTTCCCATATATGGTGTCCCTTTGTATCTGAGGCAGAAAGGCCGGTGACCAATTCATAGGTTTTGTTGAATTTCAGCACATTTCCATCTTTGTCAAGTAATGCGACCATCGCCCCCTGAGCGTCAAATATGGCATTTATAAAATTTCGCTGATCCCTGAGTTGCTCCTGGGTCAGAATCAGATCTGTTATATCGTTTATGTTCATGACAGCGTAAGTCGCATTTTCACTGTTTATGCTGAAAGTGGTGCCGGAAAGCATTGCATACCGGATTTCACCCGTCTCCCTGATCTTAACACACATTACCTCCCTGGAAACAGTCTCTCCTCTGAGAACTCTTGTTATAGGATGTCTGTCGGAGGGCACAGCTTTTCCATCCTGGCTTCTCAGTTCAAAATAGGATGACAGCGATGAATAGTGCTTATGAATCAGGTCAGGGGGAATGTGAAGAAATCTGAAAGCGGCAGGGTTGATCTCCAGCAGTTTTCCGTCAGGACCTATCGTTATAAGGCTCTCAATCACCGAATTGACTATTGTCCTGAACCAGACAGTAAGAAATTCCTGGCATTTACGGTTTTCCACCAGATCTGTGATATTAACAGCGACCACAAGAATCTGCTCCACTCTTCCGCTTTCAGCTGTAACCGGAACATAGTCTAAATTCCAGTAGGTTGTTTTTTGATCAATTGTCAGTGGAATCTCCTTTTCGGAAACAGCCCTCCTTTCCCTGTATGATATGTTGATCTGCTCCATTTTGCGGGATCTGATCAGATCGGGGAGAAAAGGAGAGTCTTCTCCTTTATCCAGCCTGCTTTTCATCAACATCGAACGGAAAAAGGAGTTGACAAACTCAAGGTCCATCCTGTCGGTGCGGATTACAGCGATTCCAGCAGGCACTATCTCTATAAGTGTCTCAAGAAACGCCCTCTGCCTGCGGTTCTGGGAAAGCAGCCGTTCCTGAACCTTCTGGGTATGCTTGCGGGCGGAAATATCTACCCACATCAGAATGCCGCCGACTCTTATCCCTTGATTGTCAATTAAAGGACTGGCATTGAACAGAGCCGTTACTTTGTCCCCCTTCTGATTCCTTAAGATCCATTCCTCATTGGAAGTAACTACCCCTTTCCTTACTGCAAGACAGAGTGGATGATTGTCACAGCTTGCAGGCTCCTGTGTATCCGATTTTACAGGTGCAATTCTGCTTCCCTCTTTGTGTAACAACCAGGTATGCTCTCCCAGCTGCTCCCGGTTGAACCGGGAGGTCATTTTTATCTGCAGATCAGAATCTGCTATTACTACCCCCAGAGGAATATGCTCCAGCATCGCATCCAGAATTCTTTTACTCTCCTCAGCTTCCCTTGTCCT
>JAAYIG010000032.1 GCA_012523595.1 Fibrobacter sp. | reverse complement strand
TAAGAATTCATTGATCGCTTTTATTCTGATTATGCTCGTGGTTATGTTTTTCACCAGTCCACAGTATAATAAGTTTTTTAATGAAGTAACAGGAAGAAAACCCGTTCCTACTGAAAAGGGAAAAAGCTTACCGAAGAAAGAAGAACCTGAAAGCCAGGTTCAAATTGATACTACTGAAAAGATCACTCCTTCTGAAGAAAAAAAAGATTCTGTTTCAAAGGATACTGTTATTGAGGAAAGTCAAAAAGATGTAGAAGACACTATCTGGGTTGAAACGGAAAATATGATTGCAGGTATAAATGAAAAGGGAGGAAATATAATCTCCATAAAAATGAAAAAATACCTGTACACAGAAGGAAATAGAAAAGGGGAGTATGTTGATTTAATTCCGCAGAATAGTGAAGGCGGCGCTCAAATTTCAGTAGCCGGGGAATCATTAAAAGACAAGATATTCAAGTATAACGGAGAAAGTGAAAAGAAAGTAGAAATAGAAAAAGGAAATAAAAAGGATCTTGTATTTGAACATACATTGAAAAATGGAGATGTAATTAAAAAAATATTCTCTTTTATGGGAGAAGGATATCAGATAGGAATGAAGGTATCCGGAACTCAACTGAGTGGGGAGAGAATAGGTGTAAGCTGGTTGAGCGGAATAGAAGAAAGCGAAACTAGTGGATCACAGCCTGAACAGAGAATTGTGCATTACTCTGATGGTTCATCAGTACAGCATATCAACATGAGGAAAACGGAAAAAGAAGAGATTACAGGAAACTATCGATGGATTGGAGTAACTTCGAAATATTTCTTCATAAGTATCGTATCTGATTCCGTTAGAGATGCAGATCTCACTATAAAAGGATTTGAAACTGACGCAAAAGGAAAAAACAGGAAATCAATTAAATCTATAAATTATGAAATCAGTTATACAAATAGTGCAAATGAAAATACAGAATCTTACTGGTTTTATACCGGGCCTAATCAGTTAGAAACGCTGAAAAGTTTCAACCTTAAATTTGAAAAAATACTCTTTTCTGTAACAGGGTGGACCAGATGGTTCTTTTATGCAGACAAATGGTTTCCATGGCTTGCAGAATTTACTCTCTGGCTGCTGCTTGTCCTATATAACCTGGTAAAGGATTTTGGTGTTGCTATTCTTCTTATTACTATTCTTTCGAGGGTAGTTACTTACCCTATGACTCAGAGTAGTACAAAATCAATGTCCAGGATGAAAGACATACAACCTAAAGTAGAAGCTATAAGAAAGAGATATAAAAACAATCCAAGAAAAATGAACGAAGAGATAATGGCAGTATATCGTCAGGAGGGAATAAATCCATTAAATCCAGGATGTCTGCCACTGTTTCTTCAAATGCCGATATTTATAGCTTTGTTTGTTGTTCTAAGAAAGGCAATTGAACTTAGGGGAGCAGGTACATGGGTAATTCCCTGGGTAAATGATCTATCAAGACCGGAATCACTAATTTCTCTTACAAGCATTTTTCCTCAGGGAATTCCACTTTATGGAACAAGCATAGCACTTTTGCCTATCATTATGGCAGTTCTGACATATTTTCAAAACAAGATGACAATAAAAGATCCCAATCAAAAGGCAATGATCTATTTCATGCCTGTATTTATGCTTGTTTTGTTTAATAATTTCCCCGCTGGACTGGTCTTGTACTGGACAGCATCAAGTGCTCTGGGACTCTTACAACAGTATTATATAGAAAAGAAGAATAAAAAAAGTGTAGCTGAAGCGACTGCAAAGAAAAAATGAGGAATAGATGGGTCGTGAAAGGACAATTGCGGCAGTCGCGACACCCGCAGGAACAGGTGCATTAGGGATCATAAGAATCAGTGGAGAAGAGGCATTTGAGAAAGTATCTTTATGCCTCGATCCTACTGAAAAGTTTCATAAAGCAGAACCCAAAAAAATATCTCTTTTCAAATTTTGTAGAATAAACAGTGGAGAAATAATTGATGAGGTCACTGTAATAAAATACAGGCGGCCCAACTCATACACAGGCGAAGACATGGTAGAAATTTTCTGCCATGGGGGCCCATATATAATCAATTCCATAATAAAAGAATTGAAATCTAATGGAATTGACGGTGCTAAAAAAGGAGAGTTTACAAGGCGGGCGTTTCTAAATGGAAAGATGGATCTTACCAGGGCTGAAGCAGTAAAGAGTGTAATAGAGAGTAAAACAGAACTGGAAAATAAAATAGCTGTAAGGGCGTTAAGTGGAGAATATAAGAAGAAGATTGAAAAATGGAGAGAGAAAATAGTAGAAGCCTTGGTACAGATAGAAACAGAAATAGAATTTGAAGAAGACCAGGATATAGAACTCGAGAATAAAGAAAAAAGAGATCTGCTTGAACTGGTCAGGGTAATAGGGGAGGACCTGAAAAGAAGGGAAAAGATAAAAGAGATTGAAGGTGGATTAAGAGTCGTAATAGCAGGTCCTGCTAATGCCGGAAAATCAACTCTTTTTAATAAAATTGTTGGGTATGAAAGAGTCTTGACTCATCATGAACCGGGGACAACAAGAGACTGGGTATCTGAAAAGATATACATAGATGGAAATGAATTGATACTTATTGATTCAGCAGGAATACGAAAAACTGAAAACCCGGTTGAAATGGAAGGAATAAAAAAAAGTAATGAAGAAATAGAAAAGGCAGGATTGGTAATATGGGTTTCAGCTGCTGATGAAAGAATATATGAAGAAGAAAAAGAATGGATAGAGGTTCTTAAAAATCGAAACACGATTTTTCTCCTGAATAAGGTAGATAAAAAAATAAACGGAGAAAAAGAAAAATTCTTTAAGAGAGAGAAAATAAACCCGGAGTTAGTATCTCTTAAAAATGAGTTAAATTTAACGGACATATTTAATCAAATAAGTAATAGGGTCAGAAACTTAAATGAGAGTATTGAGATTCCTGATATGATCGGAAACATGAGACAGGAAAAAATTGCCGAAGAGATGATGGAACAAATAAAAAATGCTATAAATAATTGGGAAAGAGTAGAAATCGCTGCACACTATTTAAATACTGCTCTTGAAAGTGTTGAAGAGATTCTCGGAAAAAGAGACAATGAGGAAGTTTTAAACAGAATCTTTGAAAGTTTCTGTATTGGAAAATAAATGTTTCACGTGAAACAATTATGATCCCGAAAGAAGAAAAAAATGAGGTTTGATATTATTGTGATTGGTGGTGGCCATGCCGGAATTGAAGCGGCACACATTGCCACTAAAAAAGGATTATCAGTAATGATGATCACCAGTCATATTGATCTGATTGGACAGATGTCATGTAATCCCTCCATTGGAGGAGTGGCAAAGGGAAACATTGCAAGAGAAATAGATGCTCTCGGTGGATTGATGGGAAAAATTATTGATTGTGCCGGGATTCATTTCAAAATGCTGAATCGAAGTAAAGGTTCGGCGGTCTGGGGAAACAGAGCCCAGGCTGATAAAGTTGTATATAGAAAGGTCGCCCGAAAGCTTCTGGAAGAGTGTAAGAATCTCACACTCTTTCAAGGAGTGGTAAAAAGAATCACAAGTGATAACAGGAAAGTTACTGGAGTAATACTCGATTCAGGAGAAGAAATACAATCCGGAGCAGTGATTTTGGCTGCAGGAACTTTTCTTAATGGAATTGCTCATATCGGGTTGAATTCTTTTCCTTGCGGAAGAATGGGGGAGCATCCTTCATGTGGGCTAACTGAAAGTATCAGGGAGCTTGGAATAAAAAGCAGCAGACTGAAAACCGGAACATCTCCAAGGATAGATGGACGAACTGTAGATTTTGATTCCCTGATAAAGCAGGAAGGGGATAATAACCCCTGGCCATTTTCTTTTTCTACGGAACATAAGTTAACAAACAAGACCTTATGCTGGATAGGAAGAACAAATCACGAAACGCACCAGATTATAATGGATAACATGGACAGATCCCCATTATATGCTGGAAAAATCAGTAGTATCGGTCCAAGGTATTGTCCATCGATTGAAGATAAGGTAGTAAGGTTTGGAGAAAGAGATGGTCATACATTATTTTTAGAACCAGAGAGTCTTGAACATAATGAGATGTATTTGAACGGATTGTCAACATCTCTCCCATTTGATGTTCAAGTAAGGATGGTCAGCAGTTTAAAAGGCTTTGAAAAAGCCAAAATTGTTCGACCGGGCTATGGTATAGAGTACGATTTCTTCCAGCCACTGCAATTAAAGCCGACTCTTGAATCGAAGATAGTAGAAAATCTGTACTTTGCCGGCCAGATAAATGGAACCTCTGGATATGAAGAAGCTGCTTGTCAGGGTTTAATAGCGGGGATTAACGCGAGTCAGAAAGTTCTGAATGAGCAGGAATTTGTCTTGAGCAGAGATTCATCATATACGGGTGTTTTAATTGACGATCTGGTAACAAGAGGAACAGAAGAACCGTACAGAATGTTTACATCCAGAGCAGAATACAGGTTGATTTTAAGACAGGATAACTGCGATGAGAGGCTGATGCCATTATCTTATAATGCAGGATATCTGGATAAAGAGATTTACGAAAAAAGAAATAAAATCTGGGATAAAAAGAGAAGAATAATGGATAATTTCAGGAACGAAAAGATCGATCCTGATTTGTGGAACGAAAACAGGAACGAAAAGATAAGTCATCCTGTGAGTGCATTAGATCTTCTAAAACGTCCTGGAATATGCATCAAGGATCTATCTGAATGTATCGATATCAGTTCTGTGGATAGTGAATTTCTTACTGTATCGGTGGAATCGGATATTAAGTATCAAGGCTTCATAGAAAAGCATCTCTTTGAAATCGAGAGAATAAAAAAGTATGAATCAGTCAATATTCCGGAAAACATGGATTATTCACAGGTAAATGGTTTGTTGACGGAATCAAAGATAAAGTTAAACAAGATACGTCCTCAGACACTCGGTCAGGCATCAAGGATCCAGGGAGTTACACCATCGGATATATCAGTTTTGTTAATTCACCTATCAAAATATCGTCATGTTAACGTTTCACGTGAAACAATGGAAAGTGGCGTATGAACAAAGCATTAAAACCATATCTTAACAGGGCAAAAGCTTGTTATGAACTTAAGGAACTCGAGCGCCTTGGTCTTACACCAGACCTGGATCAGCGAGAGCTAATTCTTGCTTACACCTGCTTAATTCTAAAGTGGAATGATGTTGCGGGTCTGATCTCCAAGAACGATGAAGATAATCTTTTCCGCCGCCATTTTTGTGATTCTTTGCAACCGCTTTTGCTTTTCGGGTTTAAAAAGAATGCAACCGTTTTGGATATTGGTTCCGGAGGAGGATTTCCCTCAATACCTATCAGAATTTTCCGTCCTGATCTTACTTTTGTTCTTGCCGACTCTAACCGTCAGAAAGCAGCTTTCTTAAAGGAAGTAAAAAAAGAACTGAATTTTGATAATGTTACGATATTTAATGGTAGAGTTGAAAGACTTAATCCAGAGGAAAAAAAGTTTGATTACATTTTAAGCCGGGGAGTTGGTTCTTTACAGAAGTTTTCCCAGCTTGCCAAACCACTGCTTGCTCCTGATGGGCATATGTACACATTTAAAACAAAACAATTTGTATCAGAACTGGATTTTATAACTGCAAATAAAGAAAAAGATAGAATTAAAATCAGTGAAATCGCAGAATATGATCTGGGAAATCAGATCCTTGGATTAAATCTGGTTTCACTGGAAATTATAAAATAAAATGTTGAAAAGTGTGCATAAAATAAAGCCCGGAAACGGAACGGTTTTTCTAAACCATTGATTTTATTCTATTTCTATGCTGTTTAAGGGTCAGTACCATCACAATATTAATATTGTGGATAAGGTGTGCATATTTTGTAACTAAGGGGATATTTTGTGGCTAAAGTTATAGCCGTGTGTAATCAAAAAGGCGGGGTTGGTAAGACTACAACATCGATTAATTTAGCAGCTTGTCTGTCGGCTGCTGAAAGAAGAACTCTCATCGTGGATATGGATCCACAATCTAATGCTACTACTGGATTGGGATTGGATAAAAATGAAATAGAACGTTCTATTTATGATGTTATCACAGGAAATATAGATGGTTCAGAGGAGATCAGCCTTGAAAATATCGTTGTAGATTGTGAACCAATTCAATATCTCGATCTTGCTCCATCAACACCTGATCTTGCGGGGGCTGAAATAGAGCTGGTCAATACCATCGCCCGGGAAAAACGTCTTGATTCCGCAATTTCAACTGTCCGGGAAAAATATGATTACATAATTATTGATTCACCTCCATCTTTAGGATTGCTCACGGTTAATGTTTTAACTGCTGCGGATTCAGTTCTTATTCCCATACAGTGTGAGTATTATGCCCTTGAAGGATTGGCTGAATTGTTGAATACAATTCGCCTTGTTCAAAAAAGCCTTAATTCCAAACTGGTTATAGAGGGTGCACTGCTGACTATGTACGATAACCGCTTAAATCTGTCAAGACAGGTGGCAGAGGACGTTAGAAGCTGTTTCTCAGGGCGGGTTTTTGATGTGGTAATAAACAGAAATGTGAAATTGAGTGAAGCTCCATCTTTTGGAAAACCGATCATTTTGTACGATATTATGTCTTCTGGTGCAGAGAATTATCTCAATTTAGCTAAGGAAATCATGCAGAATGAATAAACAAGGGACAAGAAGAGCATTGGGAAGGGGTCTTTCTAATCTGATTCCTACCCAGAGTGAAGACCATAGCGGTTCAGAAGAGATCCACTATATCGATATTTCATCAATTAAAACAAATCCTTTTCAACCAAGGATAGATTTTAACGAGAAAGAAATTGAAGGTCTTGCCGAAAGCATTCAAAATCAAGGACTTCTGCAGCCGGTTGTAGTAAGGCAGAAAGAAAACCATTATGAGATAATCTCCGGTGAAAGGCGATTTCGCGCTTTTTGTCATCTGAAAAAAGACAAAATTCCCTGTATTGTAAAAAACAAGGTTACTGACAGGGAAATGCTTGAGTTAGCTCTGGTTGAGAACATCCAGCGTGAAGAGCTAAATGAGATTGAGAAAGCCATTGCCTACCAGAAACTGCTTCTTGAATGCAACTATACTCATGATGAGCTTTCAAAGCAACTGGGTAAGAGCAGAACAGCAATTACAAATACTCTCCGCTTGCTTAATCTTCCCGATGCGGTTCAGCAGATGTTGAGAAAAGACCAGATTACGATGGGTCATGCACGCGCACTTCTCGCCATTGAAGAGGAAGAAAAACAGATTGAACTGGCAAAGAAAATTGTGGAAGAGCAGTTGTCAGTAAGAGATGTGGAAAAAGAATCTCAGGGGAAAAAGGAAGAAAAAAAGAAAAAGGTTCCTTCAGAGAAAAGAGAAAAACAAAGTGATCCGGACATGGCAGATGTCCTTCAGCGTTTGACTTACAAGTTTGGTACACCGGTTTCAATCAAAGAATCAAGCACTGAGAAGGGAAAAATCGAGATAGAGTATTTCAGTAAATCTGATCTGGTACGCCTGGTAGATATATTGTTAAAATGAATAAGTCAAAACATTACACATTGATGTTTATTCCTGATGATAATGGTAAGACTTTTACCTTAAAGATACATAAGTATGTGCTCCGGTCACTATTAATTTTTTCTGTTCTCTTTATCACCGGAATGATTTTGTTGTTATACAAGTCTGGTGAAATAGCTGCTAAATTACAACTGACGCATCTTATTAAGATGGAAAACGTAGAGCTGTCCAGAGAAAACGAGAATCTTAAGCGTTTATCTGTAAAACTGGAAAGTATTGAACAGTTATCGAAATATATTCATCAGCTTGCTTTACCGGATGAAATAGTTAGTGTTCCAGAAGAAAAAGCGAAAAAATCTTCAATACAGAAAAGAGAGGTTGATGAGGATAAAAGTATTCCGGAGATGACAAGAGCACAGTTACCGGCCATTGATTCCTCCGCTGACCTGTCTTCATCAATTCCCAATATTCCGCCCGTAGAAGGTTGGATTACACGTCAATTTTCTACAGATTCGATGGGTGTACAGGATGGTCATCAGGGTTTGGATTTCGCGGCTGCGCTGGGTACTCCTATCCGGGCAACAGCTTCAGGAACAGTTGAAGCTATACAGAATGATAAAATATTTGGTCTAAGTGTGATTTTAAGACATGATTATGGGTTTATGACAAAATACAGCCATTGTTCAAAGATTCTGGTTAATGAGAATGAAAAGGTTAGAAAGGGTCAGACTGTTGCTCTTGTCGGGAATACGGGGAGATCAACAGCACCGCATCTTCATTATGAAATTATAAAGGACGGGAAGAATATCGATCCATCAAAACATCTACTAGTCCATCAGAAATAGCCTGATAAAGGAGTGATCATGGAAAAAGGGAACACAAAAGGGTTATACACTATACTTGGAGAAGGGACTGTTTTTGAGGGAACCATTAGTGTTCCTCATAGTTTGAGAATTGATGGGTCGTTTAAGGGAAAGATTCATACAACGGAAATCATTACAATAGGAAACACTGGTATTGTAGAGGCTGATATTGTTGCAAAGAGTGCAATAATCGGTGGAAAGGTTACAGGAAATTTATCAGTTGAAGACAGGGTGGAGCTGGAAGCCGATTCATCTTTGATTGGAGATCTGAAGACCAGCGACCTGATTATTAATGAGGGCGCGGTTTTTCATGGAAACTGTTCGATGCCTAAATCCAGGGGAGAAAGCGTCTGAAAAAGGCGTTTTCCCCTGATTTTTTTACTTCTGATAATAATCCTCGTCTATTGATCTAACTCCTAAATTTATATTAACTTACATCTTTCTCTGTAAATCATTAACTCGAATTTCGGTATAAGTCTGTATCGTAGTACATTAAAAGGTGCTGATTTATTGATTGTAGAAGGGTTAAAATATCAGATTTTTTCCAGTTGTTTCATTCCATCGAGAGTGTACCTGGCGGAGGAGTAAAGTACAAGTGCCGATGTGATC
Source organism: Fibrobacter sp. (assembly GCA_012523595.1). Classification (NCBI taxonomy): domain Bacteria; kingdom Pseudomonadati; phylum Fibrobacterota; class Fibrobacteria; order Fibrobacterales; family Fibrobacteraceae; genus Fibrobacter; species Fibrobacter sp. The sequence goes on along the minus strand of JAAYIG010000032.1, from coordinate 9,747 downwards.
CGGATCAGGTGAGGAAAAACAACCGGGGAGAGTCCGGCAAGGATCCATGAGATTAAAATAATCTGAAAAAAAGTAGTGGCTTTGCCACTGATTCTCGGTTTTACTACAACATTACCGCATGTGACATGGATTATCACAGCTCCTATTAATAGTAAAGCATCTCTGCTTATGACAATCAACAGGTACCATAAAGGGATACTTACAATAAAAGCACCTTCAGGGGATTTGGACAGAATTACAAGAGAGGAGATCAGTAGAGCTTTATCGGCCAGTGGGTCTATGATTGTTCCGAGTCTGGTAATCTGTCCTCTGGTTCTCGCTATATACCCATCAACCGCATCTAGAAACATAGTACAGAAAAAAAGGATTGTCGCGGACCAGCGTAGAATTGCCTGCGGGTTTGACTCTTTTACACTCATGTTATAATACGTAATCAGCAGAATGAATACCGGTACACAAAGAATTCGGAAAATTGTGATCTTATTTGCCAGAGTCAGAGGCATACCAAGTCTCCAAAAAGCATTTCAGAATGTAAAAGTACAAAGTATTTAAACGGTTGGCCTTAAAAAATAATCTTTGCACTATTAAAATTCTTTATGTGTCCCTTATGGTTACTGGTTCCATGTGTGTGGAGAAAAGGAAATACAACAGTCACAAAGGAGTACATTATGGTGGTTGTATTCAAGTCAAGAATTACAAATGACTGGTTTTTCATTCATCTCTTTACATTACTCTTTCCATTTTTCCCTTTGCAATTTTTTCTATGTGAGCACCTGCTGTAATATTTCTTCTTTTTATATGTAAATTATTAAGAAATCTCAGTGAGAAGATAGTTTTAAAGACATTGCCAGTCCGGTTTCACCGTCAGAATAGAATTTTTTCCTTTTGTAATCTATATGGAAACCGGTTTTGATATAAAGGCTGATCGCGGCGATGTTACTTTCCCTTACCTCAAGCAAAACCATTTTTGCATTTTCAGAACGGGCCCTATCTATCAAAAAGTTCAGGAGTTTTTCGCCTAAACCTTTTCTTCTGAAATCAGGTGAGATACAGATATTTCTTATTTGCAGTTCATCAAATATGAGGGCGGCTGCGGCATACCCGGTAATGATGTTTCCAATGCAAATCACGGTTACCAAAGAGAAGGGACTGATAAATTCATCCCTGAAATGATCCATATTCCAGGGGTTTGAGTAGCAGATCTTCTCGATGTTCAGTATTTCAGGAAGATCAGTAAAAGTAGCGCTTCTGCAGTAGATACTATCCATTGCAAACATGTGACGGGTTGATTGAGATATATGCAGAATATAATTTTTATTCAGTGAAAAAGATAAAACAGGTGCTTTTATGAATTTACAGCGGTATCATTTTCTAAATGCATTATTTCTTGTCCTCTTAATCAATTCTACTGTAAATATTTCCGCTTCTGTTTACTTTACAGAAGATGATTCAGGTGAATTTTCATTATTGGAAAATGTAATCGACGCCGAAAAAAACGCAGTTTTAAGGAATACCGGTACGAGTCTGACAGAATACATCAAGCTTAATACAAAGATTTTCAGTATCGATGAAACAGAACAAAGCATCATTTTTGCTAGCAGATACCAATACTGTATAAAGCCGCCAATGGAGTTTGCACTGAGAAACAGCTCCCATCTCAGGATTTAAACCCCCACATTATTGTCTTTATATTCCTGGCTATTAAAGTTAAAATGTGCATTGAACGTGCACGATTCTCTTTTGTTAGTTTGTTATCTGATCGGGTTGAGATCTTGAAAAGATACGATCAGCAGGGTCTAAATAGATTTCCTGTTGATCTGCTGAACCTCGAGAGAGGTTTGCTCCGGGAGGGTGGAAAAGTTCCACCCTCTTTTTTATGATAATTTTGTCTGAAATATGGAGTAGATTTCTTCTCTGTTTCTGGCCGACAAAAGTCTTTTCCGGAAATCCTCATCGTTGAGTGCAGCGCTGAGACTGGCAAGAAACTGGATGTGGGGTCCGACAACTTTCAGAGGAGAGAGTACGAGGACAAAAATGTGAGAGGGAGCACCATCAAGAGATTGAAAATCTACTCCTTTCTTTGATATACCAGCGGCAATAGTGATTCTGGAAACGGCATCAGTTCTTCCATGCGGTATTGCTACTCCATGCTGCATTCCAGTGCTCATTGTTTTTTCCCTTTGCATTACAGAATCCAGGGCGTCCGTGCTGTTTTCCAACAGTTTATTCTTATGCAGAACAGAAATAAGCTCCTTTATTATCTCATCTTTGGTTGTGGATTTCAGATCGTTTATGACACAGGAGGGGTTGAAATTTATTGAAACGTCAAGATCTTTTCTGGCCTGGACTTCGGTCAATCCTTTTTTAATGTTTTCCGGTTGAAGGAAGTTTCTGGCTTTATTGATGATGCTATGGAGCTGCAGCAGAGATTCATAAACGATTGTTTTAACAAATAAGACATCTTTCCTGTCTGTTTCGAATGATATGGAATTGCCATGTACAGTAGCGGTGATAGAGATGTTTTCTTTACGGAACTCGTGAACTGAGTTATTTCCAATCTTTACAGTGTGCACATAGAATCCCTCACCTGAAAAGTACTGGACAATTTTCATATTCATCAATTCTATAAGTTCCGGGGCAGAAAAGTCAAAGTCGGTGGTTACAGTTGTCCGTTTTTTAAACTCTTTCCGGACTCCGCTTCTTCCTTTAAGCAGAAGACTAAGCAGGGGTGGAGCGAAGAGAGTGGTGATAAGGGTCATGACTACTGTGGCTCCAAAGAGGGTTTGATTGATTAATCCGGAGGAGATGCCAATTCCGGCAATGATGAGAGCGACTTCTCCTCTTGGAACCATACCTACTCCAATTCTTAACGCACCAAGCTTGTTGAAATTCAGAAACAGTGATGGCAGGGCACATCCTGCGACTTTAGCGAGTATTGCGGTAACAGAGTAGGCCAATCCGAAAATGAGAACCTGTGTGTCAGCCATCTCTCTAACGTTAACCATCATTCCCATTACAACAAAGAAGATGGGAACAAAGAAAGAGTAGAGAGTTGAGAGTGCCTCATGGATTGAGAAGCTAAGGTCTGTTTTTGAGAGGGTCAGACCCATGATATAGGCACCGATAATCATGGCCAGTCCTGCTTTTTCGAAAATTCCTGCCAGCATGAAAGCCATTCCAAGAGAAAACACTGCAATAGCAGCGTTTGAATGAAATCGTTTAAGGAAACGATTAATATGCCCGGCCATCAGGAGGCCGGTAGCAGTAAAGCCGATCCAGACCAGAAAAGCTCTGATAGCTATGAGTTGAACACTGGGAGTTTCTAAATTTCCTTTACCTTTCGCGGCAGCGACTCCAGTGATTACAGCTAAAAGTATAATCCCGAGCACATCATCTATGACAGCTCCGGCCATGATAGTCACCCCTTCGGGTGAATCCATTTTTCTTTTCTCAGAAAGGATCCTGGCAGTAATTCCTACTGAGGTAGCGATGCTGATCACTCCAAGAAAAAGATTCGTGGTGTCGAAAAAAGGTTTGTGGAGAAAGAAATACCCCACACCAGCACCGAAGAAAAAAGAGAAGATGACCCCGCCGATTCCGATAAGAGTACCTGCAAGCGAATAACGTAGTAGAAGGGAGATGTCAGTTTCCAAACCGGATACAAAAAGAAGAATTATAGATGCGACAGTTGCGATTCCATAGAGATTGTCAGATATTGGAATAGAATCAAGTCCTCTAAGCGGAAACAGACCCTCTGGAAAACCAGGTAAAGGAATTTGGCCAAGGAGATAGGGGCCGATTATCACCCCAAGGATCAGTTCTCCCAGAACAGTTGGGATCTTTATTTTTTCAAAAAACAAACCGCCGATTCTGGAGAGTATAACTATTGTTCCCAGTTGAAATATGAGGCTGGTCATGATCAGAACAGTGTTTTCAGAGCCTGCTGAAGCCTCAGCATTAACTGAGATTGGAATGGCTGCGAGAAGGCAGATGAAGAGATGTTTGTTTTTCGGAATAATTCCGGAGAAAAATTTTCCATCCTGGCGGCAAAGATTTCTTTGTTTCATAGTTCTATTCTTTATGGCATATCGTTCTATGTTATTGATATTAGCTAAGTTAGCTTATTCGTGCAAAATCGGCACAAATAATGCTTATACGCTCAATGGGGGTGAGCCATGAACGAGATAAAAACAAAAATGATTTCCCAGGCCAGGGAAACTTTTAAAACGATTTATCCTTGTGGAAATAAAACCGCTCTTATAGATTGCTTTACCAAAATGGGAAACAAAATTGTTTTCTGGTTTAATACAGAAGATCAAAGTACTCATCTGTTGGCTCTTCCTCTTGATGATCCTCATCAAACGACTTGATTTTCCTCAGTGAACAAAGACCAAGGTTTCCTTATTTTACATTTCAGGTATTGAACTCTGTGTTCCTGAGATTAAATTCGCATGTTTTTCAAATGGAATCGATCTCTTAAAGCCTGTGAGCTGGTAATGTTGTTGCATGTATGCAGGGATGTAACAGGTAAAGAGAACAGAAAAGAAATCTGAGCAGGTGATTTGAGATTATCTATAGGGTCCTGCTGAACCAGATCGTGAATAACCATTTTTGGATTGATTAAATCTATATTTTCGATCTGATTATTGAGATCGTTATTCATCATTCCGGAAAAGTTCTGGAGAAACAGGACCAAAATCTGCAGGGGAATAAGGTATTTTATACAAGAACGCAACAGAATTTGTTTTCCAAAAAGAAACTTTGTCTTGGTAAAATGTGCGATCTTCATGGTAACAAGGTTCAGTCCTGGGCCTTTTAGGAAAACAGCTCTTTTTTAAACTAACTTATGCCCTGAAAAACAGCAAATCAGGAATGTTTTGGAAATTTTCAGCAAAAACCGTATATTTGAGATTTGGTGTTCAAATTTATCTCCCTTTGATTTATTTTTTCGGGGATAAAAACGTAATTTCATTCAAAATAAAATCAATAAGGAAGAGTTGATGAGAGAAACAACAAAAGAGAAAAAGAGTAAATCGGTACCAGAGAGCCGTAATCCGGTAAAATGGTATATCCATTATAAAGGAATGAGTGCTGATGATATTCGCCGGGGTTTTCTGAACAATCTGGAATACAGTATCGCCAAGGATAAATACAGCCTTACTCCATACGATCAGTTTCTGAGTATGTCCTATACGGTAAGAGAACGTCTTATTGAGAGATGGATTGCCAGCCGTCAGCAGTACCATAACAATAATGTGAAGCGGATATATTATTTGTCAATGGAATTTCTGCTGGGAAGACTTCTGGGTGATAACATCATGAATCTCAAGCTTACTGAGGCCTGTGAGCAGGCATCGCGTGATCTCGGGCTTGAACTGGAAGAGATGATCGATCAGGAGCATGATGCCGGGCTGGGAAATGGTGGTCTGGGAAGGCTTGCAGCCTGTTTTCTGGAATCGATGGCAACACTGAAGCTTCCTGCTGTTGGTTACGGAATAAGATATGATTTCGGAATTTTCAACCAGAAAATCATGAATGGTAATCAGCATGAGCTTCCTGAGTTATGGCTTCAGTACCGTAACCCCTGGGAAATCGAGCGTCCTGAATACAAGGTTACAATCAAGTATTATGGGAAAACCATGTACTTTAACGAACCCAATGGTGGTCTGCGTATAACCTGGATTGACACAGAAGACGTTATCGCGCTTCCCTACGACATTCCGATTCCGGGATACGGAGTAAACAATGTAAATACTCTCCGTCTGTGGTCTGCACGTGCTACCGATGAGTTCAATCTTCAGTACTTCAATGACGGGGATTATATAGGTGCCTGCCAGGACAAAATAAGCAGCGAGAACATCTCCAAAGTGCTCTACCCCAATGATAACAATGTTTCCGGGAAAGAGTTGAGGCTGAAACAGCAGTATTTCTTTACATCTGCATCACTGCAGGATATAATCCGCAGGTATCTGCAATCAAATAAAGATTTCTCGGCTTTTCCGGACAAAGTTGCGATTCAGCTTAATGACACTCATCCGTCCATAACGATAGTTGAACTGATGCGTTTGCTTATGGATGAGCACAAGATGGGATGGAACGAGGCCTGGGATATCACCACACGCACATTTGCCTATACAAATCATACTCTCATGCCTGAAGCACTTGAGAAGTGGCCGGTGAGCATGATGAAAAAGCTGCTTCCGAGACATGTGGAGATTATTTACGAGATCAATGCCAGATTTCTGCGTCAGGTTTCTTACAAATATCCCGGTGATACTGACAGACTGCGTCGTATGTCAATAATCGAGGAGGGGCCTGAACCGCAGATCAGGATGGCATATCTCGCGATAGTCGGATCTCATTCGGTTAATGGAGTTTCACAGCTCCATACCCAGCTTTTATCAAACGGGCTGGTGAAAGATTTCCATGACATGTGGCCGAATAAGTTTAACTGCAAGACAAACGGAGTGACCCAGAGGCGCTGGCTCTACAAATCCAACCCATCGCTCAGGGATCTTATCTGCAGTAAAATAGGAACGGGATGGATTACCAGGCTCGATGAGCTCAAACGTCTGGAACAGTATGCCGACGATCCGGAATTTCAGAAGAAGTGGATGGAGGCCAAGCAGGTCTGCAAACAGGAATTTGTAAATAAAATCCGTAAATGGGAAGGGATGAAAATCAGCCCTGACATGATGTTTGATGTTCATGTAAAGAGAATTCACGAATACAAGCGGCAATTGCTCAAGGCACTGCACTGTATTGCTCTTTACAAGAGAATAAAGAACGGAGAGAAAGATATCGTACCACGTGCGATCCTGTTTGCGGGTAAAGCTGCGCCCGGCTATTACATGGCAAAACTTATAATAAAATTCATAAACAATATGTCCGGTATTATCAATAACGATCCGGATACAAAGGGTCTGCTCGAAGTGCATTTTCTTCCCAATTACCGGGTTTCTCTTGCAGAGTATGTGATTCCTGCAGCGGATATCTCTGAACAGATTTCCACAGCCGGTACGGAGGCCTCGGGAACAGGAAACATGAAATTTGCTCTTAACGGTGCATTGACAGTAGGGACAATGGACGGGGCAAATATCGAGATCATGGAGCAGGTCGGAAAAGACAACATCTTCATCTTTGGTCTTCTGGCCAATGAGGTTGATGAATTGAAATACAGAGGTTATAATCCCTGGGATTACTACAATAAAAATGCGGAACTGAAAAATGTGGTAGATCTCATTTCATCTGGGTTTTTCAGTCCTGAGGAGCCACATCTGTTCATGCCTATCTACGACTACCTCATGAAGCACGGGGATCGTTACATGGTTATGGCTGATTTCCAGTCGTATATGGATTGTCAGTCACATGTGGAAAATATTTATCAGAATGACAAGGCTGCCTGGGCCAGGAAGTCAATACTCAATGTGGCCAATATGGGTAAATTCTCCTCAGACAGGGCAATTGAAGAGTATGCGAATGAGATATGGGATGTAAAGCCGGTCGATGTGACACTTGATTAGTTCTTTTTCATGTCTCGGGGTTGGTATCGGTATCGGAATCGGTATCGAAGGTGTGAAAAGAGATACACTTTATCGATACTGATATCTCCCCAGGCGAAAAAAGGCAACCATCGTTAAATTTACGGAAAATTCTGTAATGAGTAAAAAAGTTGTGATTCTGGGAGCCAGTAATAAACCAGACAGGTATGCTTATAAAGCATTAAGGATGCTTAGAGAATACGGGTACGATGTTGTGCCGGTCAATCCTGTCCTGGATGAGATCGAGGGTGTAGAGGTAAAACACTCACTTGACGAAGTAGAGAATAACCCGGATACACTGACGGTTTATGTGCGCCCTGAGAGACTGGAGACGGTGGCAGACAAAATAATCAGGGTTCATCCCAGGCGTGTAATTCTAAACCCTGGAACCGAATCAGATACTCTGGAAAAGAGGTTCAGGGATGAGGGGATTGAAGTCCTTAGAGCCTGTACACTGGTTCTGTTACGGACAAGACAGTTTTGAAGCTTATTTAATAGGTGTCGAAACGCAGAGGGCGTAAAGGACGCAAAGAGGTGAAATTTTAGAAAATAGTTCCCCTGTTTAATCTCCATTGAGGATCAATTGCTCGCTTGATTGTTTTCATTTCATCAATTGCAGCTTTCCCGTACATCTTCTCCAGATATTTACATTTCAGTTTCCCTATACCATGCTCAGCCGAAATTGTACCTCCATTTTTGACAGTAAGTTCCATCATACTGTCATACACATCAAGTGCGGTCTTCAGCTCATCTTCATTTGAAGGTAATAGATTTATGTGTATATGGTAATCGCCAAGATGACCAAAGGCTGCATAATGAAGGTTGTTTTCCTTGATCAGGCTGAGGTACTCCTGGTAAACAGATGCAAAGCAGTGTGCAGGAAGCGCGGTGTCGGTACCTATTTTTCTGATTGATGGACAATTGTTTTTAAAAGATGAAACAGTAGAATTGATTGATTCAGGGAGTGTATGACGGAATCTTTTCAGCCTTTCAATTTCCGCAGGTTCCATTCCGCTCCAGGTATTGTCAAAAGAGGAATCACAAGAGTTTAGAAAAGACTCCCATGACTCAAATTTATTCTGAAATGAACCGGGTTCGCTTTCAGCAAATTCCCAAAGTATTGCATGAGTGCAGCTATCAGGAAAATCCGGTATTGGTTCTGCCATTCTATTTCTGTAACCATCAATAAATTTTAAGGCACTTTCATCGAAAAATTCTATCGAAATCACACCGTTTTCTCTTCGCAAAAAGTCTGTGAAAAGAAAGGCGTTTTCCAATGATTTAAAAAATGTACATCCGGCAATGATACCAAAGGCTTTTTTCAGTTTTATTGTAATTGAGGAAAAAATTCCCAGAGTTCCTTCACTTCCAATAAACAGATCAATAGGATCCATCGGTGCTCTGGAATAATATCCCGCGGCGTTTTTTGTCTGAGGAGATTGATATGAAAATGGCGGGATAACAACTTTACTTCCCTGATTGGTTATTATTTCAAATCCTTTATGTGGATTTACCGTAATACCTCTTGTCAAAGTAAAGGTCTCGGCATTTGGTGTGATGATCGATAAAGCGTAAATAGAGCATCTTGTAGCGCCAAACCGGAATGATCTGGCACCTGATGCATTGGTTGCTACAGTGCCTCCCAGTTGTGCGGTTGTTTCGGTAGGGTCAGGAGGATAGAAATGAGAACCAGGGCTTAAAAACTGCTGTCCAGGTATTTTATACAGAAAGCTACCTGGATCACTTAAAAACTCTGATATTCCATCAATTGTAACACCTGGTTCACATTTTAGTATTATCTCTCCTTCAGAATTGATTGCAACACTTTCGATGTGATTCATTCGTGAAAAGGATATTACCCACTCGTTATCATCGGGTACAGCTCCTGCGGAAGTTCCGGTGTGGCTTCCAATTAATCGCAGGGGTTGGTTTAACCGGGAAGATTTCGAAATTATTGAAAGAAGATCATCTGTGTTTTCAGGGAAGAAAATTTTTGATGGGATACCGCCTGATGATTTGGATTCATCGACAAGAAGATCACTGTATCTTTCTTTTATTATGTTTTGACCATCAATTATTAACACGGGGTTATATCCATTTTGGTTTTGGAATCCATTTCTGAAAAATAAGATGTTTAAGAAAAAAAATAAGAGCGTTGAGAAAAGTAATTAAATTCATGTCCATTGTTGGATGCAATTTTGGAATG
>JAAYIG010000031.1 GCA_012523595.1 Fibrobacter sp. | reverse complement strand
TCACTTATCCATGGATTGGTGTGCTATGCAAGTTCCATTAGAGATCACATTCAGAGATGTAGAGAAGACCGATGAAATGGAGGAATTGATCAGAAAGAAAGCGGCAAAGCTTGACAGAATCTGCGATCATATAAACAGTTGTCGAGTAGTAGTCGAAAAACTCCAGAAACATCAGCACTACTCCCAGCCTTACAAAGTAAGAATCGATCTGAAGGTTCCTCCCGGACATGAAATTGTGGTAAGTCGTGATCCCTTCAGAACAGATCTGCACCAGGATCTTGGAGCTGAAATACGATGGGCATTCAATGCAGCGGAACGGCAACTGAAACAGCTTATCGACATCATGAACGGTGATGTAAAGACTCATCCATACCAGCAGGTTCAGGGTATAATAGAAAGATTGTTTGAGGCTGACAGGACAGGCTTCATCAGAACTGTGGACGGAAGAGAAATCTTTTTCCATGCCAACAGTCTTTTAAACAAGACTTTTGATGAGCTGAAGGTGGGGATGGGGGTAAGGTTTTCAGAGGAGATGGGAGAGAAGGGGCCGCAGGGTACGTCAGTGATGGTTGTCGATATCCAGGAGTCGTATTAAAAAAGGGCCGCTTGGCGGCCCTGTGCCTTTCAGGAACGAGGCTGATTAAATCTTTTCTTGAAGCCGCCGTGGTGATTGCCGCGCTGCTCTTTTTCACGGGCCTCGCTTATGGTTATTTTTCTTCCGCCAAGTTCTTTTCCGTTAAGATTGGAAATAGCCTCATCAGCGTTTTCCATCTCTACAAAACAGAATCCGCGTGACCTGCCTGTTTCGCGGTCAGTGATAATCTTTACAGATTCAACTTCACCGATCTGAGAGAAGAACTCTTTTACCTCATCTTCGCTGGTGCTGAATGGGAGATTGCCTACGTACAACTTCTTTGCCACAAAGAACCTCCATGAGAACGTTGCAGATGTTGGGAAAATAGGACATAATAAGCTCCCGGAAGCTTATTAATTTTAGTAAATACGTTTACCCACGGCAGAAAGCAAGAAAATTCTCAAAACAGGTTTTTGATCCTTTTCCAGCCTTCTTCCGGTATACTGGCTCCCACAACCTGACAAACCTCATAACCGCAAGCTGAACCCAGTTCTCCGCATTTCTGTAAAGGAAAACCCCTGGTGAGTCCGTAAAGAAATCCGGCAGCCCATAGATCTCCGGCTCCCGTAGTATCTATGGCGCTTCCATCACCCATGGCGCTTACTGCTATTGTAGATTCGCCATGAGCTATAAGGCTTCCTTTCTTTCCCAGTTTCAGCACAGCGATATCGGAGCTTTTCGCCATTTCCTCGAGGGCTTTCCGGGGATCCGAAAAACCGGTGAAAACCCGTGCTTCATCTTCGTTGGCTATCAGGATATCCACGTATTTGGAGCAGATCTCCTGGAGAAGTTTACGTGCGGCTTCTACAACTGTAAAGCTGGCCAGGTCAAGCGAGATCAGAGCGCCTGATTCTCTGGCTGCTTCCAGTGCTGCCATCATGAGTTTTTCATTAAACAGCAGATAACCTTCGATATGGACAAGTACGCAGTTATTGAACAAATCCGGTGAGATCTCATGCGGGGAGGTTTCCGCTGAGGCTCCCAGATAGGTGAACATCGACCGCTGAGCATCGGGTGTAATTATAGAGAGCACCTGCCCGGTTGGAGTTTCTGATTTCATCAGCAGCGGTTCCACGTTATGATTTCTGAGACCCTTTTCAAAAAGTAATCCCAGTTCGTCAATACCCCGTTTGCCGATGAAACGGGCGTTCCCGCCAAGTTTACCTATGCCCAGGATGGTGTTGCAGGCTGATCCGCCCGGAATAATCGCTGCATCCTTGAAGGACTTCTGCAATGTTTCACGGATGAAATGGTGCTCTACGAGCTGCATCCCGCCTTTCTGCGCACCGGTCTGCGCAAGAAAATCATCATCCTCGAGCAGACAGATATCTACAAGTGCTGAACCGATTGCTGCGATGAAGTTTCTGGGGGGAACTGACTGAAGGGGAAGTAACATCTGAACTCCTGTACGAAAAAAGTTTTTTGCCGCGGAGGCAAGGGTCTCTTTGACAAAAATGGAAACTGCCGAAGGGTAAAAATAGTAAATGACACACTTTTTCAGAAGCTATTTTATCCCTGTTCGGCGCGTTATAAACAAAAGAAACATGCTCCTTTACCGGGGCTTATATGAATCAGAGGTGTCCTTTTAATGAATAAATCTCCTTCCGCTGAGTATGATCTTATCTCCAGGCTTCAGGATGTCCTTGGGAATCAGCAGGCTGGCGACTGGAAATTGCTGATAGGTGATGATGCGGCGGTGCGCAGATGCGGAGATTCAGAGCTGATCATAACTACCGATATCTCCGTGGAGAATGTGCATTTTTCCCGGGCGTATATGTCCCTGGAAGAGATCGGTTACAGGGCGATGGTTGCCAATCTGAGTGATTGTGCAGCGATGGGAGCAATTCCTGACGGAGCTCTGGTTCAGCTTGTTTTTCCCTCTCAGGAAAAGGAGATCATAAGAGCCGCGGAGCAGATTTACAGAGGATTCGCCATGGCTTGCGGCAGGTGGAAATTTCCTCTTGTCGGGGGTGATATCTCTGCAGGCAGGCAGTGGGTGCTTGGAATTACTCTCCTCGGACGGGTGCCGTCCGGGGGAAGAGTGCTGAAGAGGAAAGGCGCTTTAAAGGGGGATTGTCTCTGGGTGACTGGCCTTTGCGGAGCCAGTGCTGCCGGGCTGCAGGCCTTACGGAAATGGAAAAGATGTGAGGTTCCGGACAGGTATAAAAGATTTCTGGTTTCTCATATCAAGCCGCTGCCCCGTGTAGAGGCCGGGCTTGAACTTGCTGCATGCCAGGAGGTGCATGCGATGATGGATCTTACCGATGGTTTGTCAAAGGATTGCGGTACCTTGGCTTGTGAGAACAATCTGGGAATTATTTTAAATCCTGACCCTGCACAAATACCTGAAGAGATGATACAATTGAGTGATGAACTTGGGGTTTCGTGGTTGGAGTGGTTTCTGCATGGCGGTGAGGACTATCACCTTCTTTTTGCCGCTACGCCTCAATTCGATCCTTCAAAAATGAAAGATTGCACTGGGGTGATGAAAATTGGCTATTTTACAGAGGATGTGAGCGGTGTGATGCTCCAAAGCGGTGATGAGAGGACAGTGGTACCGCCAGGGGGGTATGATCACCTGAAAAGTGAGATTATTTAGCGTGGATTTAAGGTTTCAGTAGAGATCGGTTTATCCGGTTGAGACTATGCTGATTTCACATATTCCGATAAGCGGATGATTTGACGTATGTTAATGGAACGTCGCCGGAAAAAGCTTGGTGAGATCCTGATTTCTCAGGGTCTTATAACTGAAGAGCAGTTACTGATTGCGCTTAAGGAGCACAAACGGACCGGAATCAGTATCGGAACTGTGCTGGTAAAGCTGGGGTTTATTTCCGATGATGATCTTTCAAGTGTACTGGGTCAGCAGATTCATCTCGACCAGAAAAAGAGAATCGGGGAGGTTCTTCTCGAACAGGGGCTTCTGACAGAGGAACAGCTTCAGGCCGGACTTGAGGAGCAGCGCAAGACCGGGTTGCAGCTTGGGAAATGCCTTGTGAATCTGGGCTTCATTTCCGAGAATAAGCTGGTTGATGTGCTCAGTGCCCAGCTTGACATCCAGCATGTCGTACTGGAAAACTTCAGTTTTTCCCGTCAGCTCGTTCATGTCATTCCTGAGGAGATGGCCAGAAGGTACAAGGCGATTCCTCTATTCGAGCAGGACGGGGTGATCACAGTGGCGATGGCGGATCCTACAAACCTTCGCACAATCGATCATCTCAAATTTAAAACCGGAAAAGAGATAGAGCCGGTTATTGCCACCGAAAAAAGCATCATTGCGGCTATAGATAAAAACTACTCTACCGGGCTTGAGGACATGACCTCGATTCTCGGTGAAGTGGCCAGCGGTCTGGATCTGGATGTTATCAAGTCTGAGGATGAGGCTGAGAAGCTCACTGACGAAGAGGGTGCGCAGGTTGTCAAGCTTGCCAATCTCCTTATCAATCAGGCGATCAGTGAAGGTGCCTCTGATATTCATATTGAACCGGTAGAAAAATATCTGCGCCTCCGTTACCGTATTGATGGAGAGCTGAAGGAGAAAAATCCCATCCCGCTGCAGCTTCGGGCTCAGATCATCTCCCGTCTCAAGATTATGGCTGGTATGGATATAGCCGAGAAGCGCAAACCGCAGGATGGAAGGTTTCAGATAAGGTATAAGGGCCGGGAGATCGATCTTCGTGTGTCCACTTATCCTGTGATGACCAGGAACAGAGGGGTAAACGAAAAGGTCGTTCTTAGAATTCTTGACCCGCAATCAAAGAACCTGACCCTTGACGTTCTGGGATTTCTCCCCAGGACACTTAAAATATTCAGTGAGATGATCAACCGTCCCGACGGAATAATTCTGGTGACAGGGCCGACCGGAAGCGGTAAAAGCTCGACATTATATTCCGCCCTGCAGAAAATTTACAGCGTGTCAAAGAATATTGTCACCATGGAAGATCCGGTGGAATATCATCTGGACGGAATCAGCCAGGGGCAGATAAATCCCAAAGCCGGATTTACATTCGCAGAAGGGATGAGATCGATTCTCCGTCAGGACCCGGATATTATCATGATAGGTGAGATGCGGGACAGGGAGACATGCGAGATGGCGATTCAGGCGGCTCTCACAGGGCATCTGGTGTTCTCGACCCTGCACACAAATGACTCTGCATCAGCTTACACCCGCTTGCTTGATATGGGGCTTGAACCCTACCTGATCACATCGACCGTTATCGGGATTCTGGCTCAGCGGCTGGTTCGCAAGATCTGCACAAGGTGCAGGGAGGCGTATACTCCTGAAC
>JAAYIG010000030.1 GCA_012523595.1 Fibrobacter sp. | reverse complement strand
TCTGGACAGGGCAGGAGGCCATGGCAGTGGGAGGGTATGGTGAAATTTACACTTCACCCAATGGATTGAACTGGACAAAAAGATGTTCAGAAAAGATTGAAAGCCTGGGGGCTGTCTGCTGGACCGGGACACAGCTTTTCACCTGCGGGCTCAATGGAGAGATTCTCACATCACCTGACGGGGAAATATGGACTGCACAGAACTCAGGAACAAAACAAAGTCTTGAGGCTGCAGCGTTTATGGGTGGTAAAGCATTCGCCGCAGGTGATTCCGGCACAATCATCTATTCAGATGATTGTATCAACTGGACTCCTGCGGTTTCCGGTACTGTCTCAGACCTCTACTGCTTGTCTGAAGCAGGGGACATTCTGATCGCAGCAGGTGATTCTGGCACTGTTCTTACCTCGACAGATGGTGTCTTGTGGACCAGCAGAAACCTTGACATTTCGAGAAGGATAAATTCTGTTGTCTGGACCGGTAGTCTGATTGTATTGCTGGGAGAGAAGGGTACAATACTGACATCGCAGGATGGAAATGTCTGGGTAAACAGGACAACGGATACAACATTCAACTTTCTCTCTGCGGTCTGGACAGGTGAACAGATTGTGGCTGTCGGTTCCGTGGGAAAAATCATGAAATCTGCAGATGGAATAAACTGGATTCCATGTGAAGTGGAAACAACAGAGAATTTCTGTTCTGTTACATGGACCGGACGTCAACTGGTTGCAGCAGGGTACTACATTTATTCTTCACCAGATGGGATTACGTGGACCCGTAAACCTAATATTGCTTACAACAGTCTCTATTCTATCACCTGGACAGGGTCTCTTCTGGTTGCGGTGGGTTATAGTGGCCAGATTATTACTTCACCCGAAGATGTTGCCGCGGCCGGTATTATGCCTTTACAGAAAAAGTCAGTATCGGAACAGATGCGTTTTTCCCGTTCACTCTGCTTTGATAAAAACCTGCTTACAATCAAAGATAACCATTCAGGAAACAGGTTTAATCTTCAGGGCAGAAGAATTGGGAAAGAGTTTTTAAGAAATAAGCTTCCTAAATCCCCCGGTGGGGGACTGTAAGGCTGCGCCTGCGATCAGTTTTGATTTGTAAGCGTCAGAATAGTGCTCCTGAGTATGCTTACAGAGAATAAATTTCTTTGATGATTTGAAAATATTTGATTTCTAATAGTGTGGTAGCCCTGAAGGGGCGGGATTTAACGGCCCGGGCAGAAGGCCTGGGTATGTAGAGATAAAATCATCCTCGTCAATATAATCACAAATAACAGTTCAGACATCATCCGTATACAATTATCGTTTCTTATTCCACCAGTAAAGAATTAGAAGCAGAGGGGTGTAACCAGCTTGAGAATGTTACCCGCCTGGTACTACTCTATATCAGCACAGAGAGAATAGCCCAAGACCGGAGTCTTCGACGGGCTTGGGCGTAAGGGGAGACATCCCCTAAAAAAAACAATATAACTTTACATGAAAAAAACATGAAAGGGATTTATAAAAAACTGATGGTAGAGGGCATGTGTGGAAGTAAAAATTGTACAAAACTGTCGAAATTATTAGATTAAAAAAAGCCTGAACTGAACATAAATCAGTTTAACTTTGATTGACATAATCAGACTTTACTGAAATCAATAAATATGACATTCTTCAAATGAAGCCTAAGAATCTTATGAAAGAAAATATGAAACATTTCTCTGATTATCGCAGGAAAATATCCTTATTATTAGTTCTATTGCTTTCTCTTTCCATTTCATCCGGAACAGTTTCCTCTCCCCAGTCCCTGCTGGAAGAGACAATTGAGAGCCTTAAAAAACTAAAGTCCCTCAAGGCCAATATAAAAAGGTTCCAGTTCTATAACGGCGAGACCCGCATCAGCGAGGGAAAGGTAGCGTTTAATGACAGTATGGTAGTTTACAATTACACTTCTCCCGGGAAATTCAGGATGATCTTTACCGGAAGAGAAATGCAGAGTTTCGATCTTGAGAAGAAACTGGGCCGCAGGGAAAGCCTTTCTGGAGAGTGTCTGCTGAGGGAATGTGATCCGCTTGGAAGATTACTGTGGCTGAGAGATAAGCCTGCAGGATATAAGTTCAAGGGTAGTCTCGATTCAGGGATGGTATTTGTCAGGTGCAGTGAGGAGGGGCTTACGGAATATATCGGAGTTAACCGGGAATCATCGATGCCGTCTGTGATAGAATGGTTTGACTCCACAGGAACAATGATAGAACAGACCAGATTCAATTACAAAGCCGGCAGCATAATTCCATTATCAATTATCACACGAAGCATGCCCGGATCTGTACTGATCGATTCAATGGTGATATCGCATCCAAAAATCAACACTGAACTCACAAGGGGTGAAGCCGAAGTCCCTCAGGGGATTAGATGGGATCAGGAGCGGTAATCTCAACCCGATCACCGACAGTAATCTCAAGTACCTCGGATGCGTTCCCTCCGTTTACTGCAATCTCCACAAAACCCGCAGATCCGGTATAATAAAGCCTGTCGAGGGGCTTAAACTGCTGGAAATATCTCCCGAATGGAAGTGTTTCACCGGTTTTGAGAATTTTCATCGATGAGTTCTGATATTCAGGAGTGATCATCGCGTTTCCGATGCTTGTAATGAGATTACCGAAAGAATCGACACAGATGATTTCCCCGGTGATCTTGCCATTGTCAAGAGTAGAAGCGGGGAAGGGGATCTGCCTGAAATCTGAAAACTGAGGACCTAATTTCTCCAGAGGCATTCCCCTGGAAAGGTGTGCCGATACAGGCGCGAAGATATCTCTTCCATGAAAAGTAGAGCTCACAGGATGACGGAAACAGGTGCTGTTTGTCAAATGAGTCGCTGTTTTGACATTTTCCCTTGAGAGCGCCCAGGAGAGAACTCCATTGTCCGGTCCGACGAAGAAGAATTTCCCGTTTGATGCAGCGATTGCTTTTCTGGAACTGCCGACGCCAGGATCAACGACAGTGCAGAATACTGTTCCCTGCGGAAAAGAACTGTAGCAGGCAAGAAGCGTAAAGCAGGCGCTTCTTATGTCGCCGGGGGGAATCTGGTGCGTGATATCGATAACAGTGGTCTCCGGAGAGATGGCGCTTATTATGCCTTTCATCTCTCCGGCAAACCAGTTTTTCTCTCCGAAATCTGTAATCAGAGCAATTACCGGCATAAATGTTTACAAATTCCTTTCCGGCATGTTTCCCATACCGTAAAAGGGTTTACTGCTGCGATGACGCCTTCACCATCAGCTTGCTTACCCTCTGAGAAAAGGCCAGAGGGTCGGAAACCATCTGTCCTTCAGCGATAAGCGCCTGATCCAGAAGAAGCTTTACCCACTCCTCCAGTTCAGGATCCTTGGGATCTTTCTCATAACGGGCATTCATGTTAATCAGAAGCGGGTGTTCCGGATTGATCTCGAGAATTCTCTGCGACTTCGGGACCTCATGACCCATCGCCTTCATGAGTTTTTCCATGTGCACACCCATCCCGTTCTTGTCTGCAACAAGGCATGCAGGACTGTCCTTGAGCCGGGTGGTGATCTGGACCTCTTTTATGGCATCGCCTAAAATGTTTTTAATCCGTTCGGTGAGTTTCTTGTACTTTGATTCCGCTTTTTTCTTGATATCCTTCTCATCTTTGCCAAGCTCGCCCAGATCCAGATCCTCCTGAACCACAGATTTGAGCGTTTTCCCGTCATAATTGTAGATGTCATTTACGATAAACTCATCGATGGGATCAGTAAGGTAGAGCACCTCGATACTTTTGGCTTTGAAGACCTCGAGATGAGGGCTCTTCTCGACTATATCCCTGCTTTCACCGGTGATATAGTAGATCTCTTTCTGGTCTGTTCTCATCCTGTTAACATACTGTTTCAGTGAGACCAGTTCATCTTTCTCTGCCATCGACGACTGGAAGCGGACCAGTTCAAGGAGTTTATCTTTGTTTTCGTAGTCTGTATGGAGTCCCTCCTTGAAAACCGGGCCGAACTCATTCCAGAATTTTTTGTAATTGTCAGGTTCCTTTTCCGCCATCTCCTTGAGCCTGCCCAGAATTTTCCCCACAAGGGCTTTTCTGATTTTGTCAATTACAGGGTTCTTCTGAAGCATCTCGCGGGAGATGTTGAGAGGAAGATCTTCAGAATCGACAATTCCTCTCACAAAGCGAAGGTATTCAGGAATCAGCTCTTTGCAGTTGTCCATAATAAACACCCGCTTGACATAGAGCTTGACTCCGTGCTTGCGTTCCATGGAGAAGAGGTCAAAGGGAGATGATGATGGAATAAAGAGCATCCATGAGTACTCCATCACACCCTCTGCGTGGCTGTGAAGAATGGAAAGTGGTTTATCAAAACCGCCAAGTGCCTGCTGATAGAATTCCTCGTATTGCTCCTGGGTGATCTCCGACTGAGAGCGTCGCCAGAGAGGTTTTGTCTGGTTGATAACCTCCTCATGTCCTTTTTCATTTGGAAGGTAGATGGGGAAGACGATAAAATCGGAATATTTCTTGATAATAGAACGGACCTGCCAGTCTTCAGTGTAGGCAGATTCATCTTCTTTGAGGTAAAGGGTTATCTCTGTGCCGTGTCCCTCTTTTTCGGTGTCACTTATTGTAAATTCACTTTCCCCCTTAGATTCCCACATCACTGCAGGCTCATCAGGGCAGCCGGCCTTTTTGGTAACCAGCTTGACACTTTCTGCTACCATGAATACGGAATAGAAACCTACTCCGAACTGGCCGATAAGGTTTGAGTCGGCTTTCTGGTCTCCGGTCATTTTCTCCAGGAAAGCTTTAGATCCGCTTCTTGCGATTGTGCCGATATTTTCAA
This sequence comes from Fibrobacter sp., assembly GCA_012523595.1. Taxonomy (NCBI): domain Bacteria; kingdom Pseudomonadati; phylum Fibrobacterota; class Fibrobacteria; order Fibrobacterales; family Fibrobacteraceae; genus Fibrobacter; species Fibrobacter sp. The sequence continues at coordinate 3,311 of JAAYIG010000030.1, read as the reverse complement.
TCACTTCCTGGCGGTTCATGCCGATACCGTTGTCGCTGATGGTAAATGTTTTGGCTTTTTTGTCCAGCTTTATATGGATCGACAGTTCGGTATCAGGGGGAAGAACAGATGGGTTTGTGAGGGACTGGAATCTGAGTTTGTCGAGAGCATCTGATGCATTGGAGATCAGCTCGCGAATAAAAACTTCCTTGTGGCTGTAGAGAGCATGGATCATGAGGTGCAGAAGTTGTTTGGCTTCGGTCTGGAATTCTAAATTCTGCTCATTGGTAATTGTATTTTCCGCCATCATTGACCTCCCGGAATGTAAATCAAGTTGTTAATTGAGACAAGATTGTGCGAGTAGTGATCCTGTAAAAATAATTTTTGCCCCCATTAATAACTGGGAGTGTTTGGAAGATATATAAGGGGTTCGTTACAGCTCCGGCAAATAAAAAGAAGGGTACACTAAGGGTAAATACCTGACCGTAATTCATTTTCTGGCCAATACAATATATTATCTTTATTTAAAGGGTTAAATTATGAAAAAAGCCATATTTGGGGTGTTACTGCTGCTGTTTTCGGGGTTGCTGATGGCAGAGACTCCCGATGGCCTTCGGATCGAGAATACTGACAGTCTAAAGTTTCCATACAAACCGGCATTGGCTGGTGCGATGTCTTTACTGGTACCCGGGGGTGGACAGATTTACACCGGTCATTACCTCAAGGCTGGTACATTTCTTGCACTCGAAGCCATTACTGGTTCTGTAAGCTACTTCTGGCATAAAACATCAAAAGCGCGGTCTCAGGAAGCCTATGATCTGTTCAGGGAAGCCAGAACAGGCACGGGAATCGACAGTGCCAGGGTGTTTGAGAATTATTTGCAGATGGAGCACAGTGTATTGGAGGCCAGGTACAAATCATACAATATGGCCTCATGGATGATCGGAGGGTATCTGTTCAATATCCTCGATGCTCTGGATGCAAGTGGTGTTTTAAAGGATGGGGGATACAGAGATCCATCGGTTGCTGCATGGCTTGCGGCGATTCCCGGTCTGGGTCTGGGGCAGATCTATAATGGTTCCCTTTCCAAAGCGGGATTGGTGGCGATGGTGCAGGTTTCACTGGGGTTTGTTGCCTATAATTATCATCGGTTAATGAGAGAAGCGGAAAAGGCGATGGTTTTTGATAAAAGTAAATATTCAGACAATGAACTGGAGATTAAATCCGTAATTAACGATGAATTTAACCGTAGCTGGGAGTCTAAGCGCAGCAGCGCGTTCCGAAACAGAAACACTTATCTCTGGTATTCAATTTTCTTTTATTTCTACGGGATTTTTGATGCGGTTGTAGATGCCCATCTTCACGACTACGACGAAAAAATGAAAATCTGGCCTGACCTTGTGCCTCAAGGTGATGGTGCCCAGTTATTATTAAACATGAAATTTTGAACGGGTAAACTCTCTAAGGATGGTGAAAGATGACTGTAACTTTGAAAGACATTGCTGAACGTGCCGGTGTGACAAGTGCCACCGTCTCGATGGTGATTAACAATAAACCCAACATTTCCGATGCGACCCGCAAGAAAGTGCTTAAGATTGCCAAGGAATTAAACTATTATCCTAATATCATCGCCAGGGGACTTGCGACAAAGAAATCAAACTCTATCGGGGTGATCGTTCCCAATCTGGCGTCCTCTTTTGTTGTCAGAGTGCTCCAGGGGATAAAAAGTACAAACCGGGATATCGAGTACACAGTTCAGCTCTTTGATACAATAGGGCAGAAGGAAAGTGAATCGCAGTTATTCCAGCGGATGGCCAGGGAGCGTCGTATCGACGGGGTGATTCTGATAAGTTCCACTGTTACAGAGGAGGACCTGAACATTTTCCGGGAGGAGAGTGTTCCCAGTATCGTTGTGGCCAGAAAATGCGAAAATCTCGACTCAGTTTATGTCAATAATGAGCAGGGTGCGTCCGAGGCAACAGATTATCTGATCAGTAAAGGTCACAGGAGTATTGCCTGTGTCATAAGCCGCAAAAACGGTTTACCCACAGAGGAGAGGCTTCAGGGGTACAAAAACTCTCTGCTCCGCCACAACATCCCATTTAACCCTGATATTGTCTTTGATGTCGATGATGACACAATGCCCAATGGGGAAGAGGTCTTCAGCAAGATCCGTCAGGCGAATCCCGCTGTGACATCTGTATTTGTTCCAGCCGGTGACATGGTTGCTATTGGAATAGTAAAGGAAGCCAAGAGGCAGGGTTTGCGTATTCCTCAGGACTGTGCGGTTGTGGGTTATGATGATATCCCGGCGGCAGAGGTCGTTGAGCCATCGCTTACCACTGTTCGTCAGCCAAAGCTTGAGATGGGTGACTATGCGATCAACATGATTGTGGATAAAATCGAAGGCAGGGAATCCGGGATTAAGCATAAGGAACTGCCGACGAAGTTTATTATCAGGGAGAGCGCATAACGTACTTTAATCATGATCGGTATCGGTATAAAATTTCGATACCGATACCGACCCCGATTTGGGGGCGGTAATCAAACTAATGCAGGATGGATAAGCACTAATTATTAAATATTTCTGTCATTAATACTAATATTTAGTAGACTTATTCGGTTAAAAGTTTTCTGATCTTTGAATATTACGTAGCAAATCTTTACTCAATTTTTTTATCCTTTCGGGGGTGTACTGGCTTTCGACGGGAGACAGGAGATACTGAGCAGCATGCCGAGGATCATCGGTTGGCCTCGTTAATCATCCGGTGAAAATCATAATTGCCGAAGATTATTCTTACGCAATGGCTGCCTAAATAAGGCGGCAACTCGAATGTGGAGCGCACTTCTTTGCATTTGAGCCAATAAGGTGCTGGTCGGGAAGGGGGTGCCGATTTCCCGATGAGATTCCGGCACTGGCCTCTTTGTAAGCGGGTCCGCTGGCGCACAGAGGGGTGAGATTAAAAGGCGGACTAAGCATGTAGCGGTTCATATTGAATGGCTTTCGGACAGGGGTTCAACTCCCCTCACCTCCACCAAATGTAAACGACGAACCCTTCTCTCGCGGAGAATACCGCTTGAGGAGGGTTTGTTGTTTATGCCCGTTTTTCCAGTGAATTTCGCCACTTTTCGACCCCGCGGTTTTTGAGTTCATGTCGCTTTTCCGTAAAACAATAAACTACATTTTGTGTAGTTAAAGAAACCACAGTTCCGGGAACCGGAAGGAGGCCGTAGGCCGACTGGAGGTTCCCGGAAAAACCGGGCGGAGAAGGGTATACAATTTATGTGCCTGTTATCAGTTATCTGACCGGTAATTCTCAAGTTATCTGACC
>JAAYIG010000029.1 GCA_012523595.1 Fibrobacter sp. | reverse complement strand
CCCTGAAAACATCCCGTGGCATGACTTTTGAAAAGGAAATCAATTGAATGCATGATCCTGATTCACAAGCAGAAAGGATAGGAGAAATGTCAGCGAACGATTCCAACCTGCACCAGTCCATAAACGAATTCGTAAATAAAAACTTCCTTATGAATTCAGGTGCCGTTGAATTTACAAATGATGACTCCCTGGTAGAAAAGGGGATTATCGACTCCACAGGGGTGCTTGAGATGATCAGTTTTATCCAGCAGCAGTTCGGTATCAAAGTCAAAGACGAGGACCTGATACCTGAAAATCTCGATTCGGTAAACAATATCGCATCATTTATTACTCGTAAAATCAACGAAAGGGATCCTGATGCGCGGTTTAACATCGAATGACCCTCTGAGGGATATCTCCCTTCAGGACCTTGCCATCGATGAACAGGCGGAGATAGAGCGAATCAGCTCTTTTATCCGCAACAGCCTCGCAGTTAACCTCAAGAGACGAGGCACAATTATCGCTCTCTCCGGCGGTATCGACAGCAGTGTCACTGCCGCACTATGCGTCAAGGCCCTGGGGCCGCAGAGAGTAATCGGCCTGCTTATGCCTGAACAACACTCCTCCGGCGACTCCTCAAGGCTGGCAATACTCCTTGCCTCCCATCTTGGCATCCGATACATACAGCACGACATCACCTCTATTCTCGAAGCCACCGGATGCTATAAACGTCAGGATGAGGCCATTCAAGCGACTATCTCTCAGTACAAGCCCGGAAATCCCTTTAAAATTATCCTGCCTGCCGGCAATAATCAGAAATACCGCATCTTCTCACTTGTAGTCCAGGACTCATCAGGTAAAGTTTACAAACAGAGAATGTCCCACGAATCATACCTCAGCCTCGTGGCTGCCACCAACTTCAAGCAGCGTGTACGCAAGATGATGGAATACTACTATGCCGACCGATACAATTACGCTGTGGCAGGAAGCCCCAACAGGCTGGAGTTCGATCAGGGATTTTTCGTGAAATCCGGTGATGGTGCAGCGGATTTAAAACCAATAGCTCACCTCTATAAAACTCAGGTTTATGCACTGGCAAAAGCGCTCTCAATCCCTCAGGAGATCCAGGACCGCCTCCCCACCACAGATACCTATCCCATGGAGCAGTCCCAGGAGGAATTCTTCTTCTCCTTGCCATACCAGAAAATGGATCTGTGCCTCTTTGCGAAAATCTCAGGGCTCCCTCCTCAAAGCATCTGTAAAGCCACCGGACTGAGTCTCTCAGAGGCCATCTCCGCGTTTGAGGATATCGATGCCAAACGGAAATCCTCACGATACCTGCATCAAAAGCCACTGCTGGTAAGTGAACTCACCGATATCAGATGATCCGGCAATGCACGTGATTGCTTCCGTATTTCCTGCTTTATACCGGGAATAAACATGGGAGCAACACTGATTGACTCCACATCTGATTCCAGTACTCTCTCAAGGGCACCCCTGTTCGATGCCAGTTCACCACAGAGAGATACCGGCTTGCCATAAGCATTGCCGCAAACCATCTCTATCAGTTTGAAAATTGCAGGATGATCATCGACGAAGTAATTGCCCACATAGGGGTTTTCTCTCCCTGCAGCCATCGTGTACTGGGTCAGGTCGTTTGTACCGATACTGAAAAAATCAACAAATGGTAAAAACTCCTCGATACAGAGAGCAGAGGCCGGAGTCTCGATCATCGCTCCCAGAGGAATCTCCCTCCTTCCCTTTGACACCTGCATCAGATCACTGAGCATCTCCCTTACAAGCTGCATCTCCTGGGCAAAAGTGACCATGGGAACGAGGATTCTTAAATCAAAACGGTTTGAAAGTCTCAGAATAGCATTAAACTGGGTGTAAAGCAGCTCCGGGTATTCAAGAAGAAAACGTATCCCCCTGCGGCCCAGAAAAGAATCATCACACGATGTACCATTTAAATATGTCAACCTCTTGTCACCACCGATATCAAGCAGCCTTATTGTGATTGGTTTTGAAGATACCGGCTCAAGAGCATCCTCCATTTCTCTTGTCAACTCATCGGCAGTAGGTGGTAATTTACGGGTAAGATAAATATTCTCTATCCGGAACAGCCCTACCCCATCAGCCCCGTTTCGCACCGCCATCTCCACATCCTCCCTGCAGCTCACATTAGCCATCACTCCTATCTGCCTCCCATCCCGGTAAATTGCCGGACCAAGAGACTCCCTGCGGGCCCGTATCGATTGAACGGACTCTCTCTGTACCGCCCTCGCAAAAACCTTTCTTGCCGCAGAAGAGGGGTTTACCACCAGACTGCCGCTGTCACCGTTTACAAGGAGAGTATCATTCTGATGAATCAGGTTGAGGATATTTGCGATTCTGCCTACAGATGGTATACCCAGTTCACGGGTGAGAAGAGCGGTGTGTGATGCAGGGCCGCCATACTCTGTGACAACACCCCTGGCAAACTTTCTTGACAGAAACACAGTATCGGATGGCAAGAGACGCTTTGCGACAATGATACTGTTGCGGGGCAGTTTCTCCAGCATGTGAGCATGAATTCCGGTAAGCGCCAGTATCATCCTGCGGCTGAGATCCACAATATCATCAGCCCGATAACTTATCCGCTCATCCTGCACCTGACGGAAGCGCAGCTCCCATTTACGGAAAACGCGCTTGACAATCTGCTCAGCGTTGACAAGGCTGCTCTCCAGTTCCAGCCTTATCTCCTTTATCAACTCCGGATCTTTCAGGATTTCACCCTGGGAGAGGAAAATCCCGGCAATCTGAGCATTTAGCTCCTTCTGCACCCTCTCTGCTGAAAATGCCAGTTCCCTGCGCACATCGGTTATGGCCTGTTCGATTCTTCTGTACTCATCACGAAAATCGGAAGGCCTTATAGTGTAGAGACCATGATCACGAAGCAGAATATCGGTGTAGATAAAAGCCCGCCCCGATGCCATTCCGGGAGAAATACTTGTCCCCTGAAACACTTTTTCCACCTGGTTTTTCCTGTTGAACATCTTATTAATCGTTTAAATAGTTTACTCGTTTCCATATATATGAACACAGTTTCCTGTGCTATCATTCAACTTTAATTACAGTCTTACCAGGAAAAACCGCAGAATATCCTTCAGCACTATTACCCCGGCTAACCTCCCCTGTCTATCTGTAACCATCATCCTGCTTCTTCCATTACTTTCCATAAGAGAAAGCAGCTTCACTATGTCGCTGTCTTCCCTGACTGAGTTCTCTTTTCCCACTGGACGCATCAGGTCTTTTGCCGCAAGGCTGCGCCGCTCCCTCTGTGTAACCCCCATCACATCACGGGAATCCAACTCCCCCATCAAGCGGTTGCTGCCATCCACAACCGGAAAAATCCTGTAATGATATTTATACAGGTATTCCCTCTCAAATCCGGCAAGGCTTTTATACCACGCAATACTTACCGGACAGGGAGTCATAAAGCGGCTCACCCTCTGCCCCTCCAGCGCCTTTCTGGTCACGTATTTCTGAGAGGAGAGTCCTGATGCCTCCTTCAGGAAAAACCCGGAAACCATCCACCAGATTCCTCCAACCGGAACTCCGGTACTGAAAAGCATTACTCCCCCAGAAATGAGTAGCAAACCAAAGACCGCTCCCAGAGAACACAAAACAGGGGTGATAACAGAGAGATTCCTTGTCATCCTGAAGATAATCGCACGCACTATCCTTCCCCCATCCAGAGGATAAGCTGGAAGAAGATGAAAGATTCCCAGGAAAAGATTTGCCACCCTGAGAAAATCAACCAACCCCATCAACTCTGCCGGAAATGATACATCTTTTCCCAATATTAGAATCTGATGGAAAACAAAGGCCATGGCGAAACTGCCCGCTGGTCCGCAGAAAGCGACAAAAATCTCCCCCGGAACAGAGAACTTTTTCTGCTCCCAGAGATTTATTCCCCCCAGCAGATGAAGCTTAAGGGTTCTTACAGGAAGAAAAAGAGAATTGGCCCCCAGAATATGAAAAAGCTCATGTATCAGAACCGAAAGAAAAAAGCCAACACTTCCTGAAATTCCCAGCCAGAAGTAAAAGTCCCGGTGAAGACCTTTGTAGTAGTAGGGGAAAACCATTGAGGAGAGGACAAAGGAGAGAAGTATAGAGAAAACAACCCAGCAGCCGCATACACGAATCTCTGACCCGGCGACCCTTATCCGGAAAATATCCCGTGAAATTACACTTGTCATTCAGAAAACTCTTTCCCCTCACGCTCAAAAGTAGCCGCTACAGATGCAAACTTGCGCAACTTCTGATTTACCAGAAAATGTACAGTACCCCTGGGAAACTCCCCGTTTGCCCTCCTGATCCCGGGCTCCACACCGGTTAATATCCTCAACCCTTCATCTATAGTCTTTACAGGATAGATATGGAAAATCCCCTCACCCACCGCCTTCACTACCTCATCGTCAAGCATCAGATGCCTTATGTTCGAGTGAGGAATAATTACACCCTGCGTACCTGTGAGACCTTTTATCCTGCAGGTACGGAAAAAACCCTCGAGTTTCTGGTTTATTCCCCCCACTGGCTGAATTCTCCCACCCTGATCAACAGAACCGGTTACAGCCAGGTCCTGACGAAGGGGAAGACCGGAGAGACTCGAGAGAAGACAGTAGAGTTCTGCACTCGATGCGCTGTCACCCTCGATCTCCTCGTAATGCTGCTCAAAACAGATGCTCGCCGACATGGCAAGGGGCTTGTCCTGGGCATAGGTCTGACCCAGATACCCGCTGAGAATAAGCACCCCCTTGGAGTGAATCCTCCCGCTCATCTCCGCTTCCCGCTCTATGTTTATGATATTACCCGGCCCGACATAGGTCTTGGCAGTGATTCTCGATGGTTTACCGAAGATATAATCTCCCATGTCGATTACAGAGACACCGTTTACCTGCCCTGTCTCCTTTCCGGAAGAGTCAATAATAATAGTGTTCTCCTCTATAAGCTCCTGAATCTTCTCCTCCACTATATTGCAGCGGTAACATCTCTGCTTATAAGCCAACTTTACATGCCTGCCCTCTATAAATCCACTCTTCTCCTTTGTTGCCCAGTAATCAGCCTCCCTGAGAATATCGGCGGTCTTTACCAGCTCCGCACTCAGCTTCTCTTTATGCTCTGCCGAACGGGATGCATGATCTATTATTCTGGCTACAGCCTCGGCACTGCAGTGGTGAAGATTCTCATCACGGCAGACACGGGCAATGAATGAGACGAACTGACGGACCATGGTTCCGGATCTCTCAAGCGATTCATCGAAATCCGCCTTTACCTTGAATAACTTCACAAATTCCTCGTCGTAGACGTAAAGCATCTGAAAGAGCCATGGGTTTCCGATCACTATCACCTTCACATTCACCTGGAAAGGCTGCGGCTTTAACCCCTCGGCGGGCACAAACCCATACCGCTCCCCGATATTTTCGATCTTTACCTCCCCGTAGCGCAGAATTTTCTTCACGCAATCCCAGGCCATGGGGTCACGAAGCACCTGCTCGGCCTCAAGCACCAGATAACCGCCGTTTGCTCTGTGCACAGCCCCTGGCCTGATCATGGTGTAATCGGTTGTAAATGCACCCATCTGCATCCTGTATTCGACAAACCCGTTTAAATTGTAGAAAGTCGGACTCTTCTCTACCACAACCGGCGCACCACTCAGCTCTGAATTGTCTACCAGAAGATTCACTGCGTATCTCTGAAGAGTCAGCTCAGGATCCTGTTCCATCCCCGGAAAAAGCGGCTCTGAACCCTCCTCCTTCTTAAATACCCCCAGGTTGGCAACGATATCATCCAGAAGCTCATCGAGATAAAGAGAGATTTCTCCATAGCCCCCAAACCTCTCCCTTATACTCTCTATATGATTCCCCACCGCCTTCATTACCATCTTTCTGTCAAGTTCCTTTATCTCACCCTCTATCTGCTTCTGGCATCTGTCGATTTTCCGGGAGGCCTCAGACAACCTCTCCCCCACCTCCCTCTGCACCCTCTTTATACTCTCCCTCTCCTCCTGGGGAAGATGCACATACTCATCCTCGGTAATGGGATGGCCGTCATGACGGGGTACAACTGCCACCCCGTCAAGCATCTGCCTGAGTTCACTGCCCCTTGACTCGGCATAATGCTGGATCTGATCATTGAGCTCCTCCCTCTCGTCCTCAAACCGCTCCATCACAACCCGCTTCTGCTTCTCATACTCCCCAGAGGAAAATGCTTTCTCGATCTCCTGACCCAGATCCCTCACAAATCCGGCCATAACCTCCTTAAAAAGCCTGCCCATTCCCGCAGGAAAGCTCACCACCCTGGGAGATTCCGGCTTTTTAAAATTGTAAAGATAGCAGATATCAGGCGGGACCGGCTCACTTGAGGCAATCCGGTGAAGCGCTTTCATGACAGTTGAATTCTTGCCTGTCCCAGGCACCCCTGAGATAAAGATGTTATACCCCCGACTCTTTATGTGCAGCCCGAAATCTATAGCCTCAAGCGCCCTGCTCTGCCCGATTGTCTCATCCTCAATCTTTACTTCGGCAGTGGTGGTGAAATCAAATATCGATGGATCACAGAACTGACAGAGATCCTCAGCCCTGAGCTCCAGCCCATCCTCATAAGACACATAAGACTTCTCCCTGCTCTCAGGAACCTTTCCTCTCCCCCACTTTACATCCTTCTTTATCGCCCTGCCCCAGAAACCCTTCACAGCAGACCTCTTCTGTTCTTTTTTGCGTTGTATCTTATGTAAAAGTGCAATAAACATGCCACCCGGGTCCGGGTGGAAGTACGAGAGTATGACAGCACGACAATGCATGTAAACCCAGATAAATCGGGGTAAATAGAAAACAATGAGAAGCCCGGTTTACCGGGCTTTAGCTTGGCTGGAGGCGGCATTAATGCCGCCTCTATTCAGCCCATCGCTGCACCAGTTGCCCTGGTCATGTTTTTAAGCAGCTCAAACTCCGCCTTTAGTCTCCTGCAGGCTCTGGCCCAGGCACTGCCTGAGTGATCCATCCGGCTGCGTCCCCCGGGTAATAGTGACTTGTAAATTAAAAGAGCCCTCCTTGAACACTCCTCCCTCGAGAATTGCGCCGCTGTTTTCCTGGCACATTCCTTTACATCCCACAAACGTCCCCCTCCGAGTCCCCAAATCCAATCTATCCCGGCACAAAACTTTTCAATATCTTCCTCCTCTATAAGCCTGCCGTTTTTAAAATCCCTTACCACCTCACCAATTCCAGGGCCGTTTACCGCCACAACAGGTATTCCCGCAGCCATCGCCTCCATCACCACCAATCCCTGGGTCTCGGTTCTGGAAGCAAACACAAAGGTATCCATTGCATGATAGGCATCGACAAGCTGCTTGTCAATTAGTGTGCCTGTAAAGAAAAACCGTCCCCTGAATCTCTCCTCCACAAATTCAGAGATAACTCTGTCCTGCGATGGGCCACTGCCCACAAGAAGAAAACAGGCGGAGTCGTTTCTCTCCAGATACCTCTTTACAGCGGAAACCAGAAACTCCATATTCTTCTCAGGAGCTATCCTGCTTACAAAACCCAGCACAAAACAGCCCCGCTCTATCCCAAGCTCTGCCCGAAACCTCTCCCTCTCCCCGGAATTAAACTTCTCCACATCTATTCCGGTCGGTACCACATCAACAGGACTCCTTACCCCCCTCCTGCGAAGCTCCGATGCAACACTGAAACTGGGAGCAAAAACCCTGTCACAGAGATTTGCGTACCCGCTTGACAAAGCCACCACAAATCTCTTCAAGGCCTTTGAATCTCCGGGAACATAATGGGTGTAGCGTTCATAAAAGGTGTGGAATGTGTAAACCAGGGGAACACTAAACTGCGCAGCAATTCTCAGTGCAGAGTCCCCTATCATGAAAGGATGATGAGAGTGCACAATATCGGGTTTAAAATCCCGCAAAGCAGCGGAAAGCACACCCGGGACAGGGAGCTGAACCGAAAAGTCTGTACCATTGAAACGCTGGAGTGCCGGAACCCGGATTACATCGTATTCATCAACAGGCTCATTTTCAAATGTGGGAGCAACTATTATCACCCTGTGGCCTATCCGGCGATATTCACCGGTGAAAGTCTCAACCGACCTCTCCACCCCTCCTACAAAAGGCAGATAGGTATTGGTCATCATAAGAATATTCATGCTTACCCATCGCTATACATCAAAAGCAGAGACTCCCTTCCCCACCACCTCCGGTTCCCGGAAAGGAAATGACACCTCAATAGAAGGCTCCTCTCCCCCATGCCACTGCCCCTCCCAGCTCAACCTGCCCTTCTCTATAGTGACTGTGACCGGACCAAAAGAACTGGGAGCAGGTCCGAACCGAAGTCTTGCCCCGCTCTCAAGCATCTCCTTGGTTATCCCGGAACAAAGCACCAGCTTTCCACTCTCTTCCTCTTCTCTTAAAAAGCAATTTCTGACCGCAAGGGTCCACTCAGCAGCCGCCCACACATGCTGCCCATCACCCATGCATCCGGTACCAATCCTTGGATGAATCGCCTCGGGCCATTGACCGGTTGGCGATGCCAGCGCGGCGACACCGTTCATCAGACGGAAAAATCTCCTGTCACCCCCGCGCATGAGCACCTGCGCAATATGCAAAGTCAAGTAGGGGTTTATCCCCGAATGACTTATATCATGGTAGAACGCATCGTTTACAAGACAGTTCTCCACCAGATACCCGGCAGTAAGCAAAAGCCGCTCATCTTTGACATCGAAGAGCTTTAGAGGATACCCCGCTGAAAGCGATCCCACTGCACCTGAGTCCGGACGACGAAAGGGAGATGCAGGTATAATTGGACGACGGTTTGGCCCCGCCACACGCATTAAACTCTCCTCAATCGACCTCATGAAACTCAGTGCCTCATTGTAATAATGAGCACCCTTGCGGGAATCACCAGCCCTGGTAAGAAGCCATGATGCCGCCTTGAGACCGGCCACACCCCAGAAATCATCCCAGTAATAGTAATCGTTGGGTCCAAGATGCTCAGCACTGAAACCGGCAGGGAAAAGCCCGGAGTAAAGAGCCCCACCTTCATGAGCAATTCTCTTCTTTACAATCCACTCCGCTGCCTTCTCTATTGACTCCAGCCAGGCAACAGGAGGTTTGACACCGCTTACCAGACAATACCTCCACATCGCCCAGAGCGCCTCCCCGTTTGAATCCCACTCTCCCTCCTGTGAGTGGAAATATCCGGCTAAGTTTTGACGAGAGAAAAAGTTGCTTATGATTCTCTCTGCCCTGGACTGTAACCCCGCCAGAAGAAGCGCATTGACAATGAAAGCCGCATCCCTGAACCAGAACCGCTTGTAAGTGTAGGGACCTGCATAGCACTCATCAGGTGAGTGAAGTACCAGTGTGTGTATTGCCGTTCTGTAAAGTTCCTCAAATCTCCCCCAGGGAATCTCAGCCTCACAGATCCCTTTTATGCTCTGTTTCCAGATACCTTTAATGTCCGCGGAAACGGGGAACACCTTCTTGTCAAATGTTTTACCCTTCTCAAGAGGGATCTGAATCATCACCTGTTTCTTCTGTCCAGGTGAGATATTATAAGCGGCCATCGCAGTGGCCATCCCCACTTCACAGTGAACCGAGCGCCGCAGGTCCGGAGTCTTCGAATCGATCCAGTGATATACATCCCCGTGTTTATATTCTGAAAAACGGTGATGATCTGGTTTACAGTTAAAAACGACTCCCCATTTTTTATTCACCCTCCAGCCATCACCTGCATGGAAAAGGGAGATATCGTGAATAAAGCTTACCCCTTCGGGGTTATAGGGGCGAAGCGACACCACAAGAAGCCCCCCTGGAGGAGACTCTGCAGAAAAATCGATCCGGCATACAGGCACCCCGTTTGAAAGTACAGACTCAACCCTTGTCTCAAGAAAAAGCCCCTCGTTGATAAAGCGGGTGATCACCACCGCCGACCCGTCACACACTATTCTCTGCTCGGAACTTTTCTCCCTCGATGGAACAAGCCGCCTGCCATCCTTTCCTGTCACCCATCCGTCAATCGACCAACTGTCAAACAGTGGTGTGACAAGCCCCCGTGGATCGACCAGAGAGAGCTCATCAAAACCCGGAATACCGGTAGCGGTCCAGTTTCGGTGGGTAAGGTTTATGTGGGTCATGGAGAAGGCACGGGGAATAAAGGAGATATCCAGGGGTTCGAACTGACGCTCCACCCAGTAGGGCCATACCCAGTCCAGATTGTGCTGAATCACCTGGCTGTTAATAAGCCCCCGGGCATGAAGTACAGCACCGGCACGCATCAGCTCCACCGGAGCCCAGACCTCAGAGGGCTGAGAGAACCTGTTAAAGGTGGACAAGAGAAGAATGGGATCTACAAATCCCCTGGCCCTCGCCGCCCTCTTTATCATGAATTTCCAGGGGAACCATTTAAGAAACATACGGGACCTCCTTTAACATTGGGGAGCAAGGGGGGTGCCATGAGGTGGGTTGCTGTTTAAGCGCTTATAAAAGCAAAAAAAGGGACAGACCGTTTTTTTACTTTTATGGGGATACGGGAAAATATACTGAGAGAAGTTAAAAAAAAACTTTGTGTTTTTATGTGCAGGCTTATTTCATGTTTTGAATTCTGTTTTCATCTCAGAAGTGTCCGGTGAAATATACTTTTTATAATGCCCTTTTCGAGCACAAGCAGCTTTGCTGACTACAAAAAGATTCATTAAGGCTTTGGATCAGGAACAAACATTTCCGGATTCCTTTCAAAGAATATTTTTAATCCCCATCTAACCCTATTTGAAGAACAAACATTTTTGGAAAACATGGATTCAGATATTAAAAGCATAAGAAAAAGGTAGGGTCCGTGTCCCTGCTCGCCTCCGTGAAGCCTTGATGGTAGAGTAGACTTTCCTTCGCAAAGTAGCTTCTACTCGCCGCTTCGCTGAGCACAAATAAAATCATCTTAGGTTTTGGCTCAGGGACAAACGTTTCTAGATTACTCTCCAGAAAAAACGGATGAAACCTATCTGTTAATCAAAACTCCGCATTCCCAGGAAACCTGGGAAACAGTATCACATCACGAATATTTGACATGCCAGTCACAAGAAGAAGCAGTCTCTCAAAACCCAGACCGAATCCCGCATGAGGAACAGTTCCATACTTCCTTAAGTCAAGATACCACCAGTAGCTCTCAGGGTTTAATCCAAGCTGTTTAATCCTGTCAAGAAGCACATCGTACCTCTCTTCCCTTTCACTGCCACCGATAAGCTCCCCTATCCCGGGCACCAGAACATCCATCGCCCTCACAGTCCTGCCGTCATCATTTTGCCTCATGTAAAAGGCCTTGATCTCCCTGGGATAATTAAAAACTATAACCGGCTTCCTGAATACAACCTCGGAGAGGAATTTCTCATGCTCAGACTGGATATCAGTCCCCCACTTAACCGGAAACTCGAAGGAACTGTTCTTCTCCTCCAGTATCTTTATGGCATCGGTATAAGAGATTCTCTCAAAAGGCGCAGATATTATCCCCTGCAGCCTCTCAAGAAGTCCCTTGTCTATGCGCTCGTTGAAAAAGGAAATATCATCTGCATTCTTCTCCAATACATAAGATACAAGATAGCACACAAACTCCTCGGCCAGATCCATATCATCCTGCAGATCAAAAAACGCTGCCTCAGGCTCTATCATCCAGAATTCCGCAAGATGTCTGGGGGTGTTTGAGTTCTCTGCACGGAAAGTGGGTCCGAATGTGTAAATACGCCCCAGAGAGAGCGCCATGGCTTCACCCTCGAGCTGCCCGCTGACAGTAAGGCTTGCAGCCTTGCCGAAGAAATCTTTTGTGAAGTCAACCTCTCCGGCATCGTTCCGGGGTATATTCTGTAAATCGAGTGTGGTCACCCGGAACATCTCTCCTGCACCCTCACAATCACTTGTGGTTATAATGGGAGTGTGCACATAGAAAAATCCATGTTCCTGGAAAAAGGAGTGCACCGCAAAACTCAGAGAACTCCTGAGCCTCGCCACCGCACCGAGAGTGTTCGTACGGGTCCGCAGATGAGCCATCTGGCGCAGAAACTCAAATGTATGCCTCTTTTTCTGCAGGGGATAATCGGGATCGGCAATCCCTTTGACATCTGCCTCTCTGGCGTGAAGCTCTATTGCCTGACCCTTACCCGGAGACTCCACCAGTTCCCCCCGTATCTCCACACTGCTTCCTGTGGTCACTTTTGACACAAGAGAGAAAGAGGGCAGATCCCTGGGAATGATCACCTGAAGATTTGCCAGACAGGACCCGTCGTTTACCTCCAGAAACGAAAACTCCTTCGCATCACGCCTGGTCCTTACCCAGCCCTGCACCACCACACTCATCCCGGGCTCTCCCCGGTCAAACAACTCCTTTATCCTTAACTTCTGCATGTTCACTCACTATGATAATTTATCAAAGTTTTTGGATTATACTTTCCTATCTTCTGCTCGTAATTGAGGAACGGAAGCCCGATGATTCCAAATATTCCGGCCACATGTGCCCCGACACTCTCAATCATCGCCGCCACCGCCTCAAGTGTCCCTCCGGTAGCAATCAGATCATCAATTATCAGCCACCTCTTTCCCGGCACCAGATCCGCCTCATGGATCTCCAGAGTGGCAGAACCGTACTCAAGAAGGTAACTCTGGGAGATGGTCTTGCCCGGAAGCTTTCCCTTTTTTCTGGCCAGTACAAGTGGAAGCTTCATCTGATAAGCAAAACAGGCCCCCAGGAGAAATCCCCGGCTCTCCACCGATATCACCCCATCGATACTCTCCCCCTTATACAACTCCAGCATACTGTCGACACAATACCCGAAAGCCTGCGGGTTGGTGAAAATACTGGTGACATCGTAGAAAAGAATCCCCGGCTTTGGGAAATCAGGTACCTTACGGATAGCTTCGTCAAGATTCATGCTGCAGACTCCTGTGATAAGGGAAAAAGTGACGTTTAAAACAGATGTTTAAAATAGTTTTCTGCAGAAGATGACATCCTGATGTTGTGATAACATGAACTGCAATAGTAATTTCCTACTATATCTGAAATCTTGCAAAACCACTCCTGAGAGAAAATAATACGTTTATGTCCGGAAAAAATGTTCTTCTGATCGGCCTGATTCTCGTCTCCCTGAACAGTTGCTCGGTAAGGAAAATGGTCATGACCAGATTCACCGAAACCCTCTCGTCACAACAGAGCACTGTATTTACATCCGATGATGATCCACAGCTTATAGCCGAAGCACTTCCCTTTACGATAAAGCTCTACGAATCACTTGCCTCAAAAGACTCTTTAAACCCGGAACTCCAGCTTGCCACAGGCAAACTCTTCTGTCTCTATGCACAGGCTTTTGTATCTTTCCCCGGAGACACACTCCACGATTCACTCCAGGCAGAAAAAAAAGCCGCCGGAAAAAGAGCCAAAAAACTTTTTCTCAGGGGTAGAGACTATATCTTAAGAGGTCTGGATATAAAACACCCCGGCTTCAAAAATGGCATCTTCAGCCGCTCCGCCGATTCTCTGCTGGCCATCACTGATATAAATGATACCGCCTACCTTTACTGGGGAGCAGTATGCTGGACAAGCGCAATTATGGCCGACAGATCGGATCTGGCTCTGGCTATGACATTAAAGAAGGCTGTATCTCTGGCGCAGAGAGTGCTTTCCCTGGATCAGAATTTCGGCACAGGTACCGCCCATGAATTTCTGGCAATCTATTTTGCTTCTGCACCGAAGGCTATGGGGGGAGACACCGTAAAAGCGAAGGAATATTTCTCCAAAGCGGTTGAGCTGTCCGGGGGAAACAAAGTTTCTCCTTACGTATATATGGCTTCCTCACTGCATTTAAAGAACAAAAACAAAGATGGCTTTACAGATGCTCTTAACAGGGCGATGGCTGTAAAAAGTCCACCTGAAAGCCCAAACAGACTGCTCAACACTATCTACAAGCAGCGTGCAGCCTGGATGCTGCGCAATATAGAGAGGTTTTTCCCTGAGGAAAAGTAAACGGAGAATAGCGGTTGCCGTAAACAAGTTATTTATGTGATAAACAACAGTCATTTTCCCTGATAAAATTTCATTTAGCAATTTTCTCCTTGCGTTCCTGATTTCCCGCTTTTCCTTTAGTAATGTAACAGACAAGTATCTTTTTACACCCAAAGACCTCACCCAGAGCATGGGGGGTATTTGTGAGTTTAGAAGTTTGTCGCTTCACTTCTAATAGTATCTTTTACATCAGCATCCAGCCTGCCCAGCAACAGCTGCCAGGAATACACCACGGATGAGATAAAGTCTAAAGTAAAAAGCTTAACCGGAATGAAAAAGACCGGCTTTTCACTTCTCGGCTCCGGAGGAGGATTGCTGGCACTGGGAATCATTCTTATGGCAACTGCAGAATGGGAGTCCTACAGTAACGGTACCGAGGTTGGTATGACAACATCCGATCCTCAGGTGGCGCCGGTATCATAATGCTCGCGACTGGAATACCGATGACCATCGCGGGAATAGTTCTGGGTACGATCGGAACTAAAAAAGTAAGGGAATATAAAAACTGTCTTGATGACTTCAGTCTGGATTTTCGCCTGGGGAAAGAGATAAAATACCTGGGTTTGATATACAGATTTTAATTGTAGACTGTTCAGGAACACTGTTTTTATTACCCCAGGTGACTTAAGGACTTTACATTCAATCATTGTTCACCTCGCAGATGAACCCATCCGAGGTTTTAATCTAACCGGTATTTCCTAACCCGGGGCTATAAAACATCTCTGATCTTTTGACTTTTTTCTCTGGATAGTGAATTGATGGCTGATTTTTTGCAGTTCATTAATGATACGGTTTTAAATATTGCAGCCCCGGATGTTCAGCTTAACATATGAACAAATCGTTGAAAATTCTCCCCTTGAGATTCTGGATTATTACCGCGGTGTTCCTGCTTCTTATCTCTCTGCGTGTAGCCTTGCCCTTTGCCGCTAAATGGTACCTCAATTCTTCACTGCAGAACTCAGCCGATTTTACCGGAAAAATAAATAAGATCAACATGAATCTAATCAGAGGAGCATATACCATAAGCGGTGTATCACTGAGCCTTAAAAGTGGCGACACCGCCATATCTTTTATCTCTGCAGAAGCCATAGACTTTCTTGTCAACTGGGGATCGCTTTTCTCCGGCAAACTCATTGCCCGGGGAGAGATAAGGGTACCGGAGATGGACTACGTTATCGGGGTCACCCAGGTACCACAGGGAAAGCCGCTTGCAGAGATTTTCAAAGAACTGTTTCCGGTTAGAATCGATCTGCTGATCCTCAGTGATGCAAAAATCAGGGTAAAAAATGCTACCACTAACCCCCAATATGAGCTCTATATGACAGATGTCGATGCCTCAATCATTAACCTGACCAACAGCCGCAAAATATCTGAGGATCTCTATGCATCGATGAAACTCAGAGGGATTTTTATGGAGAGCGGTGTATTTGAGATGAGCATGTCTTTTAATCCGGTCAGTGTGAACCCAGTTTTCAATTTAAATGCCACAATGACAGAACTTGACTTGACAGAATTAAGCGAAGCTGCCCGGGCCCATGCCGGAATAACCTTTGAAAATGGATTTTTTGGCGCCAGAAGTAAACTCACAACAGAGAAAAATACAATTACAGGATTTATAAAACCGGTTTTCGTTAATCTGCAGGTCTTTTCCACTGATGAAGAAGACCTGCTTAAGAAATTCCAGGATGCAATCACCGGGGCCACATCGGAAATCATTGAGGACCCAGAAAACCGTATCAGCGCTACCATTCCGGTTACAATCCCTCTTAAACCCACGGATAGTGATTACTTCAGCATAGTAGCCGGGGCGCTTATCACCTCCTTCGGGAAAGCAATTATTCCCGAAATTTAAGTCTGATTATTTTTTCTGGGGCTGAGATTGCCCGCCCTGCTGACCATGCATCATTGGACAGTGTTTCATCATCTGACGAACCGCGGTGGTATCCATTTTTACAGTCACTTCTTTTTTCAGATTTAGATCTTTGTCATATTTCATCATTTTCATTCCGGAAATAACAATTATCGACCCATCAGGAGCAATCATCGCCCGCGGCATCAATACCCCCATACCCATCATCGGCTGACCATCCATCATTTGTCCCCCGTTTTTCTGAGTGGTATCAGCCTTGTCTTCTCCCTGTTTTGGAGGCTGCTGTGCGGAGATAATCATTGCGGAAATAAGAAGCACGAAAAACAGAGTGGAACATTTTGAGATTCTCATAGAGAGCCCCTTTCGGTTAAGGTTTTTGGGGGCGTAAAAGATGCAAATCTTGTACCGGAATTTTCATCGAGGGGACGGACTATCTTTTTACTTTTTTCTGTTGTTATAGTATTCTGTACGTGCCTGTAACAGCGACATGAATATGGGTCAGTTTCCTATGGTGAAGATTAAGAGCAAGGAAACAAATAAAGCCATAGCCTGTTTTTTGTAATTTCGCTTTATTGACAATGAAAGACATATCAGGAAACGGAAATTATCCTGGGATATGAGCTGTAGCATCCTTGTTTCACCTCTGAGGTGAATTACTGAGCTTATTGAGGCCTCATTTTAATCAGTTAAGTCACTATTTCACCCCAGAGGTAAAGTAGTAACCCAAAAGCAAAACCAACTATCGTTTCCCACAAAGCAAAGGATTAAAACTTTACTGTTTCATATTTTATCCACTGAAAATTTAATGTTCCCTTTGTACTGCTTGCTAAAAAACAGGGAAATATAGATCCTGAGAACCAGTTCTTTATTGAGGTATGCGGGGAAGAGAGCTTTTACACTTTATCCTGGATATATGTGACCTGCATGAGAAGCAAAACGGGATTGGCAAACATTTGCCGTTAGTGATTCCAATTGTGATATACCATTGTAACGGACCCTGTAAATTTGACAATAGTATGATAACTGAAGGAAGGATGGCTAGAAAAGGAGAGGGAATTATAGAAAGTAATCGAAGATAAAGATACCGAACTAAGACATAAAATGGCCGAGATAAAGCATAAAGATACTGCGCTTAAACAAAGGGATGCAGAAATTGAGCACAAAGAAGAATTTGCAAACCAAATTGTCAGACGGATGGTTCAAAAGGGGATAAACCTGGAATCAATCCAGGAGATTACTGGATTTAACAAAGAGGAAATTGAGATGATTATAAAAAACATCTGATTATTATACTTAAGAGTGCTGAGAGTGCGGAATTTTTTTTGTAAACCTCAGAGCAGGTAATGTATGTTTTATTCAGCTTAGGAACTGATTACCCCATCAGCATCAATCTTCAGCAAAATCAAAATCCATCTCTATCCTCCTGTCCTGCTCCCCTTCATCAAAAAACCTGATCATCCTCGTACACTCAGGAAGCACATCAGGGAACATGGTACCCCACTCTATCAGACACACCCCGTCACCGGTAAGGTACTCATAGTATCCTATCTCTGAAAGCTCCGACTGATTGTGGAGACGGTAAAAGTCGAAATGGTAAACAGGCATGACAGATGTGGAGTAAACATTAACGATCGAGAAACTTGGACTCCTGACAGGAGCATTCCCGCCCAGTGCATCAGTAAAACCACGAACGAACTCAGTTTTCCCGGTACCAAGATCACCCTCAAGAGCGTAAACATCCCCCGGCCTGGCTTTACGGCCAAGACTCGCTCCAAGTTCCCTTGTCTCCTTTACAGAATGCGTGTGGATCACCATGGCTGCCTAAAGTGCCTCAAATACACCCAGAGGCATGATCAGTTCCTGCAGAGAGATTCCGCCCTGCTGGAATGTGTTCCTGTACTGCCTCTGATAATGCTCGAATTTCTCAGGATGGATAAAATAGAAGTTCTCTTTTGCGATGATGCAATTATTATCCTCTGCAAACCTGGGTATTCCAAAATGCTCCGGATTGTCCAGAAACACCACAGTTCTCTCATCGCAGCTTATTTCCCTGCCGAATTTGTAGCGCAGATGTTTTCCCCACTCCCTGGCCCCGTAAAGTTCAGTTCCCCTGCTGCAGAATGTGCTCCCGTGATCTGATGTCAATATAATTCTGCAGTCACGTCTGGAGAGTTCCCTGAGGGTCTGAAGCAGAGCAGATAATCTGAACCAGGAGTCGGTAAGAGTGCGAAGCCCGCTTTCATCATTTGTTATCTCCTGGAGTATGCTCGAAGAAGGGCTGTTCTGAAGCAGCACATCAAAAAAATCGACTACAAACACCACCAGTCCGGAAGAAACACAGGAATCGATTTTAGAAAGGAGTTCCTCTGCACTGATCCGGTCGGGAAGACGTGTAAACCATGGCTCTTTCTTGTTAACCTGAAACCCGGCTTTTTCAAGTCTCTCCTGAAGCAGGCTCTTCTCTGCCTTTTCTGTTACCTTCTCCGGTTCCTTGCAGCCATACCAGTCATGCTCAGCAGCAATTTCCAAAGGAAGCGCTCCGGCAAAAAACGCGCTTCTTGAAAAAAAGCTCGATGAGGGGAGAATCGAATAGAAATACTGGCGTCTGGTGTTGAAATATTTTTTGAGAATCTGCTCCATACAGATATACTGATCAAGCCTCATCCCGCTTAACACCAGCATCACAGTCTTCTTCCCGTCAGCTATCAGCGGAAACACAAGCTCCTCGAGCACTTGATGTGACATCACCGGCGGATCTCCCTTTCCCTTTACCCACCGGGCATAGTTGTCAATCACAAAATCGGAAAACGCAGCATTGAAATCGGATTTCTGCCCGGCCTGAGTCTGCCTCAACCCTTCATCATCCACCCTCTCAAGCTCAAAATCCCAGTTCACCAGATTCTCATAAATCCTGATCCAGTCATTAACCTTCAAATGCCCGCTCAAAGCAGTTCTGTTCTGGGAGTAACTTCGGATAAATCTCTGTGAAATCTGAGAAGTTATAAGCTGTCTGGAATCGAGAAGCTTTTTACAAACAAGAAGTATCTGGCTTGGGTTTACAGGCTTTGTAAGATACCCGTCGATTTTCTTCCCCAGGGCATCCTCCATAAGCTGCTCTTCCTCGCTTTTGGTAACCATCACCACTGGAAGATCGGGAGCAAAATCCTTTATCTCCTCCAGAGTTGTCAATCCATCCTTGCCTGGCATCTGTTCGTCAAGGAGCACAATATCAAATTCTTTCGGGTTCTGTTGAATAATCTGAACCGCATCATCACCACAGAAAACCGGGACCACACTGTAGCCCCGCGTTTCAAGAAACATTATATGCGACCTCAGATACTCTATCTCATCATCAACCCACAATACCTTTTTCCTGCCCCCTGACATACTTCTAAACTCCTTCCCCGCTTTCCGGCTCTTGCCATACCGGCAGGTCCACACAGAATTCCGTCCCCTTGTTCTTTGATGACCAACAGACAAAAATCCTGCCTTTATGATAATCCTCAACTATCCTCTTTGCGAGTGTCAACCCAAGCCCCCAGCCGCGTTTTTTTGTGGAATAACCCGGAGAGAAAACTTTTTTATGTGCCTCCCAGGATATCCCCTTCCCATTATCTTTGAGGCTGATCCTCACCATCCGCTCACGCTCCAGGCACTCAGTCCTTATCTCTATTCTTCCATTTTCTTTCTCAATAGCATCAATGGAGTTCTTCAAGAGGTTCTCAAAAACCCACTCTATAAGATCTCTGTTGGCGGAAACCGGAGGAATCTCCTCCAGATCGAATTTTATTTCGATTCTCTTGCGCAGCAGTGGAAGTCTCATCCTGAAGTACTCAGCTACTTCTCTGAGATTATCATTTATGTCGCATGATGTCAAAGCGGGGATAGAACCGATCTGACTGAACCGTGCTGTGACCTTCCTTAATCTGTGAAGATCATTGTCCATATCATCACAGATCCTCTGTGACTGCTCAAGAAAAACCTGAGGCTCTAAAGGAGGATCTGCATCCTTTACGGTTCTTATATATTCCACCCAGCCCATCAGTGATGAAATCGGTGTACCCAGTTGATGAGCAGTTTCCTTTGCCAGTCCGACCCAGAGATTACTCCTCTCGGTAATCCTGATAGTATGAAATGTAAAGTAGGCGAGTACAAGCAGCACGCCAATGAGTACCGCTTCCATAAAAGGAAGAAAAACCAGACTGCTGATTAAAGGATTGTTGCCGCAGAGGAGATAACCACCCCCTCCCTCTCCCCAGCGAAGCGGCAGAGGAGGATAAATTTTCCTGAAACTGACAGATTTCTTCAGAAGAATTTTCTGCTGGTGATCACTTAGATGACTTCCGGGAACAGTCTTCCTGTTGAGAAAGGAACCGTACTCTATTTTTCCCCACATCATGGGACGAAAAGCAGTATCTGTGACAATGACCGGATACTCCGATCTGCTGATTATATTCCGTAAAACAATCTCGGCATCATTTCTGTCACTGACCAGTGATTGCACCAGTTCCGCAAAATCCCTGGTGACTGCCACCGAATCTTCCCTGATCTCCCTGAATACTGCAAACGTAAATACATTGTAAGTAACAAGCCCACCGGCGCAGAAAAACAGAAGGAGTCTTTTCCTTGTCAGAAGCTTCCTGCTGAGGAAAAAAGTGTGTAAAGCCGACTTGATCCCTTTGATCACCTCGGTTTAATCTCCCTGATTCCATTCATGTAAGGCTGCAGAACCTCTGGAATTCTAACTGTCCCCTGTGCCGTTTGATAGGTCTCCAGTATTGCGACAAGAATCCTTGCAGTCGCAAGCCCGCTTCCATTGAGCGTATGCACAAATCTTGGTTTCCCGCCACCCTGGGGGCGATAACGGATATTCGCCCGTCGTGCCTGGAAATCCTCAAAATTGCTGCACGATGAGACCTCAAGGAATTTTCCCTCTCCTGGCGCCCACGCTTCAAGATCATAGCATTTGGCTGCCGCAAAGGAAAGATCCGCATCACACAGTAACAGTACCCCGTATTTGAGACCCAGCGCCTGAAGTATTCCCTCTGCATCCTTCCTTAATGCCTCATGCTCATCATAGGACGTTTCAGGCGTGGTGTATTTGACCAGCTCTACTTTATTGAACTGATGTACTCTCAGGTAACCTTTGGTATCTTTACCGTAAGATCCCGCTTCTCTCCTGAAACAGGCACTGTAAGCACAGTATTTGACAGGTAATACAGATTGATCGAGCACCTCATCCCTGTGAAGATTGGTAACAGGAACCTCTGCGGTGGGAATACAGAACAGATCATCTTCATTTATGTAATACATCTGATCTTCACTCTTGGGTAACTGGCCTGTGCCGAAATGACTGGCCCTGTTTGCCAGAAAAGGAGGAAAAATCTCCAGATACCCGTTTTTACGGGTATGAGTGTCCAGGAAAAAGTTGATCAGAGCACGTTCAAGAAGCGCCCCTGCACCTTTCAGTACCGGGAAACCCGCCCCTGCGATCTTGGCCCCTCTGGGGAAATCGATTATATCAAGTGCGGTACCCAGTTCCAGATGATCGCGTGGTTTAAAGTCAAATTGCGGTGTTTCTCCCCATTCACTGACCGCAACATTGTCTTTCTCACTCTCCCCGTGAGGTACACTGGAGTGTGGAATATTGGGTAT
>JAAYIG010000028.1 GCA_012523595.1 Fibrobacter sp. | reverse complement strand
ACCTATAGCAGTCCGATGGCTACCGATAATGAATTACAATAGCATCCACAGAAAAACAGATGACGAATGTTTGGTGATAAAAGGAAAAAGATAGTCCGTCCCCAATCTATTTAAGCGCTTATAAAAGAAAGTAAAAACAGGGATAGACTAATTTTTTGCTTTTTTCAACAGCACTGCGGCCAAAATTTTCTCTCAACAAATGATGACGTTACTTCCTGCACTACCGGGTTTAACCCTGTCATTGAATTGCGATCGAAGATACCCCACTGCTTTCTCTCCAGTGCAATGGCATGGAACGATCCGATTGACATTGAAATCATGTAAACAGGCACAGGTGTTTTCCATTCGCTCTGATGAGGTATTAAGCAGATGAAATCCTCCAATAATAGAATGAACAGGAGTTTGGCCGGTCAGTGATGAAATATACTGGAGAGTGTTAACCAGCCCAGAATGACAACACCCGGTAAGTACACATAATCCCCTTGATGTTTGTACCCATACCGCAAGATCATCGCTGACTGGATCAGGTTTTACCCCTTCAAGGTCATTAAAGAAATTACCCCCGGTATCCTCAAAATCAGTTACCCGAGGAATTGGTCCGGTAATTCCGATATCATCCGCCAGCATTAATGGTCTATCGACCCAATGAATATTGTCCCAAATTTTGTGGAGCGCTTCTGATGATTTCCTGGTGATTCCAATTGGCTTCATTCTGCCATCTGATTGACGGCTGTATCGAGGAATAAAAACACCTGAATTGCAGTAGATAGCGATCGATGAATTCCTGACTATTACTGGCTCGACACCTCCTGTGTGATCATAATGTCCATGCGAAAGAATGAGTGTGTCTGCAGTTGCCAAATCGATTCCAAGCCGTTTAGTATTATGAATGAGAATGTCGCTCTGGCCTGTATCGAAAAGAATTCTTCTGTCATCGGCCTCTACCCAGATTGATAAACCATGCTCAGATTTCAACTCTGAAGTATCTGACACATTGTCTACAATTATTGTAATGCTAAGATTAGAGATCATGTTCTATGTTTCAACCTGTTCTTAGTCTACTTTCCAGTTATGCATTTTGTAATAAAAAACTGTTTGCCGATTCAATAGCATGTTTCACTATTTCTGTTTGTGGCAGCGCTGAAGATAACTTATCGATATAACTACGCTGTTTGAAAATTTGATATGTCCTTGGGAAATTGATATCGAACACCCAACTGACCTGCAAAAGTTTGAAATCGTTGACAGTTCTCATATCTTTAACATTTGCTATTTTTTTCCCAAGAATGCACTGAACGATTTTTTCCGATATTTCAGGTGTATCTGGAAGCCCCAGGTTAATTGCGTTATTCCGGTTTATTCCTGCATAGTGTTCAGTTACCACCTGAAGAATATTAATCTTATCGGCATCTCTAAGCAATTTAAGAATCAGAAGAAATTTCTGATCATCGCTATGGGGCAAAGAAGCCCGATTATGGTAATACACTACATTTCTGACAAGTTCCTGCTCATCCTTTGATAGCCTGTTGATCACGCCGGTTTGAGACATTACTTCCAGTCCCAATTTTGCATGATCTTCGGATCTTTGGTCTGAATAGGTGTGATACCTCATGTACTGTTCAAAACGACCTATATCATGGAGTGTTGCGACAATTTCTGCCAGACAGTGTTGTTCTGCGTCAAGCTGCAGTGTGTCAGCGATATCCAGTATTTCCCGCACAACATCTTTTGTATGCCTTACCTTTAAACAAATTGCAGTATCGATTCGTTCAACTCCAGTACAGAATTGCTTGATATACATCTCGAACCAGTTTTTGAAATAAAGTAAATCGGCTTCCTGTATCATAATTTCCGTCTACCTCCTTCATGTTCCAGGGGACATGCATTACTAATCTTGCATACAACCACAAATTTTGACTGATGAGCAACTGCCTCTATCGCTTCTGCAAGCGAATGCATTACATTGGATGTATCACCGATGATGACAGTACTCATGGTGTTGGTTTCAGCAATCAATTCTTTGTTAGAAATAATTCTGCAAAACTTATTAATACAGTTATTGAAATCGGTTCTTCCTAGAGGATAATAACTTACTTCAGCTTGTATGTTCATAGTTTAACCTCTCCTATTATAATATCGCCAGATTGCAGTTTGAATGTTTTTGCGACTGAGTCAAAAATCGGGTCAATAACCGGGATCGGCCTGGTGGGATTAAATGAGAAAGCACAGGTGTATATCGTCGGTTTCCCATAAGGTGTAAGAAGATACTTAAGATTTTTTGTGGATAACATGGAGGCTTTATGGTATGGGACTTCGTTCTTTGCTAACCTTCGCTTATTAAGTTTGGATTCGGCATTCAATGTACAAACCATCAGACAACCTCCCGGCTTTTTTAAGCATCGAACAGCTTCCTTGATTGCAATATGTGGCATTTCAATAAACTCTATGGTTGTGATCAAAACTGCGATATCGAACATATTATCGCGCAGCGATAAATGACAAGCATCACATTGAACAAATTCAGCTTTTGGAATTCTTTTACGCAAAGTTCTCTTCAGCATTTCAAATGAAATATCTACACCAACAACAGAAAATCCATGTGCAGAAAAGTATTTGCTCCAGTGCCCTGTTCCGCATCCTATTTCCAACAGCTTTTTCCCTGATATGTTTTTCAAGACTCGGTTTATCGCTCTTTTCTCCACAAGATCGTAGTATCTGCCCATTGAGGTTGTAAACCATTCATCATAAACGGCTGCAGCCTGATTGAAATCAAATCGCGATTGACCTTTCATCAATGGCTCACACTTTTAATGAGAATTATTGTTGCTATACCGACAAACATCAGAGTAAACTGAATAGCACTCGAAATGAAATCGGATTTTCTGTTTAAACCAGGCAGTATGTCTGCCAATGCGATGTACACGAAGCTTGCAGCCGAAAAGGTAAGTACATAAGGTACAAAGCTCTGAAAGGATTTCAGTGCAAAAAAACCGACAACCGCACCAAGAATGGCCGTTGCGCTTGATATTAAATTGTAAATAAATGCTTTTCTTCGGGTATACCCGTAATTTATCAGCAACGCAAAATCACCAATTTCCTGTGGTACTTCGTGGGCAATTACGGCTATTGATGCGGCTATTCCTGCCGGAATTGAAACAATGAATGTATTGGCAATTACAATTCCATCAATGAAATTATGCAACGCATCTCCAAAGAGAATAATTGGTCCGGCTGCATTATGTACTTCGCAATCAGGCTTGTGACAGTGACGCCATAAAACAAACTTTTCGAGTACGAAAAAAACAACAATGCCAGTCAATAAAGTTGTCATAACATTGGCGGGGGAAGCACTCAATGTAATGGCTTTCGGAAGCATGCTGATAAAAGCAGCACCAAGAAGTGTCCCTGCGGCATAGCTGACAAGAGCAGGAATGATCTTCTGCCGAATCGCGGAAGAAACAAGCAGGAAAACAGAAGCAAATAAAACTGATACAACGCTTCCAATTAAAACGAACATCAGGATTAGAAAAAAAATTTTCATCCATGCTCATTCCCTTTAGAATTTGAACAGCGTGTGTCATGATGATTAAAACAAAATCGAATGCTTTTCTCAATAAAGAGAAGTATTGTTCCACTAGAAACATAAATTGACGATGGGCTCCCAGAAATTTCGTTGCTTATGCCTCTGGATCCGATTTTGAGAACTTCATTATTTATCGGATATTTCAAGCCACTAGTCTGAACTTTTGCAACTTCTCCCCATGGAACCATTGAAACAATCGAACCTACAGGACCGTTCAATTTGCACGCATGCGATGAGCTAAGCCCGATCAATAATCCATCTTTCGTTACAAGAGCGACTTTTCCGGCATACTTTACGACAAGGACTATATTGCCAATGGTGTGGTCAATCCTTCCACCAATGCCACCCAAAATTGTCACCTGAGAATACTTGCGTTTCAATGCTTCTTTGATGGCACATTCAGTGTCTGTTAAATTTTTTTCTCGTGGTAATGAAATTTTAGTGATTCCAGCAAATGTCAGTTCTGTCAAAGAATCGATAGAGTCCATGTCACCTATTATAAGATCCGGCTTGATACCAAGTTTACAACAATGCCTGGCACCACCATCGGCTGCAATAATACAGTTACATGATATGCAATCACCTGTATTGTAAGCTAGAATATGCTGAAAATCGAGTTCACCGTTGGCAAAAATGCATGCATTCATACTTTGTCTGACTACCCTTTCTGTGTCTTTAAAAGATATTCTGCAAGTGCCCGATGAAGCGTGCTCACGGCAAGTATGGCACAATGGACATTACCACCAGGTATTTCTCCCAAAGTATCAATCACATCTGCTGGTGACAAGCGTAGGACATCTTTGATTGATTTCTCTTTGGCTAGCCCTGCAGCGGTTGCACCGCATAACCGCGATGAATCGCAACCATCGGTGAAAAATGTAGCCTCTGAGATAATATCATTATCTACAACAATGTACATTTCCATAGAATCACCGCAGATCCCTTCGATATATGCAGCACCGTCAGGATCATTCATTCGTCTCATATTATCTGGTTCGATAAGATTTGATGAATCTTCATGAGTGTCATTAATGTTCGTTGCCATTGTGATCTATTCCTTTTTTAAAACCTTTCTGTTCTGCTGCGCCTACAACACACTCCCATACATTCATTACATCCCTGACAACACCTTCTGAGCTGTATTCAGGCAGAGTCTTTTGCTGTCTTTGGGATGCAGTGACTGCCTTGTCATATCGCAACAGCCCTGCAAATTGCAATCCCAGCGAATCGGTAATTTGTCTGATCTCTTCTGTGATGGATTGGTTTATATCCCATTTATTGATGCAAACCATTGCCGGTATCCCCATTTTTTTTGTCAACATTGCGATTCTTCTCAGGTCATGAACACCTGATACCGTTGGTTCTGTAACGATCAGGGCAAGACTTGCTGCAGTAAGCGATGCAATTACCGGGCATCCAATTCCGGGAGAACCATCTATCAGCACATACTCTGCACCTTTCTCTTGCGCAATCCGTCTGGCTTCTTTTCTAACAAGTGTCACTAATTTTCCGGAGTTCTCTGATGCTATGCCAAGTTTTGCATGAACCATCGGTCCAAAGCGAGTATCGGAGATAAACCATTCTCCGCAAATTTCTTCGTTGAAGTCGATAGCCTGGGAAGGACAAAATCGCACGCACACACCGCATCCTTCACATGCAACAGGATCAATTGTATAAATGATGCCGGGTAATTTGTCCCAGGTTGTTACATCACGCACCGCTTCGAATCGGCACAGCTCGAGACATTTTCCACAGCCAGTACACTTGTCCAGCTTAATAGTTGCCTTGTACCCGCTGCGGAATTCGGTTCGATTTCTAATGACAGGTTTGAGGATCAGATGAAGATCGGCAGCATCAACATCACAATCTGCAAGCACAGCTTTTGTCGCTGCAAACGACGCAAAAGAAGCAGTGATGCTCGTTTTCCCGGTTCCGCCTTTACCACTAATAATAACAATCTCTTTCATGCCATAAGTCGCTTTCGGATGGCTTGCCAAAGTTCTTCGAATCTTTTTTGTACACCCGGAACACCTATCAGAATCAATTCTCCTTTTGAATAGCATTCGGCAATCCTTCGATCATCGGCAATTTGCGCCAAAATCTCTACCTGCCGCTTTTCACAGAAACTTTCCGCGTCCCGGTTCCCATCTTCCGCACGGTTGACAACGACACCATGCGGAATACCAAGTTCTCTGATCATATCGAGTGCCAACCCCAGGTCATTGAGTCCAAACGGTGTTGGCTCAGTAACAAGGACTACAAAATCTGTATCCCTAATCGAAGCGATTACCGGGCAAGAAGTACCCGGCGGAGCATCGATAATATTTACCTCTTTGTTGGGAATCTGCTGAAGAACATCTCTTATAAGTGGAGGACTCATTGCTTCGCCGATATTCATTCGGCCATGTACAAATCCGACTTTCCCTGATTGACCTGCTTCAATTATCCCAATTTCGCGCTCTTGTTCCTGTATCGCATGATTAGGGCAGCCTATCGTACAACCACCACATCCATGGCAGAGCTCTGGAAATACCATAACGATTTTTCCAAGTCTCACTAACGCTTTATATTCACAAAACCTGACACATTCCCCGCAAGCACAGCATTTTGATTCATCTATCACTGGGACTGGAATCGAAGAGGCTTCCTTTTTTGTGATAACCGGTCTGAGAAACAGATGACCATTGGGTTCCTCGACATCACAGTCAAAGTAAACAGTATCATATCCCTGCCCGGCTACGTAAAGAGCGAGATTCGTTGAAATGGTCGTCTTTCCTGTTCCACCCTTACCGCTGGCAACTGCTATTTTCATGAAACATTTTCCTTTCCTCCACTTCCGCGATATCCCCTTTTTCCTCTTCTGTTAGCTTCCTCTGAGCTGATCGCTTCCTGCCAGCCATTATGAGCATCAGGAAAACAATCAAAACGACTCGAATAGGGTTTGATATCCAGCACTGGCGTGCCATCAAGAACATCCACTCCCTCAATGGTCAAGATGGGGCCAGCTCTTTTTATAAGTCGAACTATTGACAATCCGATAGGATTGGGGCGACATGGTGATCGGGTGGCAAACACACCATGCTGTTCATCCACAAGGAATGGCTTTACAAGCATCTTCGCCGCTCCAGCTTTGTGCAGCCAGTAGAGCAGAATTATATGCGAAAAACCTTCAATATCAGTAAGACCTTCTTCATACTCGGGAAATACTTCCACCCTGCCCTTACATTCTTCAGCATAAACCGGTTGAATCGGGGTATCTTCGGCTTTTTTGTGCTCACTTCTTATAAAGCCAATAGGTTTGACATACAGCATACTCATTGAAAGGCCTTCTTTTTAGATGACATAAGAACAGATTGTGAATTGATTTCGCTATATTGTGCATCGCGTATGTTCCTATAAGCATAATCTTTAATCTTAAAAACTGATGCTAACTGTGGGATCCGACGAATCACGCCAGATGGATTCAACAAATCACGCAGAATCGCTGCAACAAGTGGCACACCAATACTGAGCAGCCGCCCTTGTCTTCCGTGAAATATTCCACGCGAAATGTTCCGATATCCGAAACCTGCGTAACAGTTGTCGTTTCTACGTCCAGATCCTGGCCCCAGCCCCAGTGGCCCTGTCCCATCACGTAAAGGCATAAGTATCCTCCTTAATATTGCATCCACGAACTATAAACTCAAAGCACCTTGCGGACAATTCGACAAACAAGCTCCGCATTCTACGCACGATTCATTGATGTGGGCTTTCCCGTTTTTCATCTCAATTGCATCCATCGGGCAAGCTGATTTGCAAGCAGCACAGCCTGTACACTTTTCTTTATCTACTTTTACAGCCATACTTTTGCCTCCTTAATTCTATTTTAAATTATCATCCAGCATTCTAACTGATTTCCTTCATGTCTCGCATTTCGGACTTCCACAGAATGAATCCCTGCCGCAACACGGTGTTTCCCTTCCACAACGTGAACTGGAACTTTGCGTACTTGGATAATTGTTACGGTGGAAACCGGCACCCTTGAAAATCAACCCACCATCCGTACCTACAATTCTCTCAACCGATCCTTTGCAAGTCGGGCATTCGGCCAATGGCGCTTCAGTCATGCTTTGAAATTTTTGAAATACCTTTCCACATGATTTGCATTTGTATTCATAGGTGGGCATAGAAACATTCCTTATCCACGACTCATTGTCTGCCCGCATTTTGGACATTTCTTCTGATTGCAAGGCTGTCCTTGCTGATGTGGTTCACGATGACCACATGCCTGACATACACATTCACCACCAGGCCCCGCTCCTCCGCCACCCATTCTTCCTATTCCTTGTCCGTTAGCCATTTCATAGCTCCATTTTATTTAATCTTGAACCTTCTATTACTCCACTGTTGTTTCGTGATTGATTATCCAGTATGAGAAACGATCCTACAGGATATCCGGTATCACGTCCGACTACAGGGCACTTCACTTGAAAGAGGAAATAAATTTTCTTGTTGGTAATACAGCTTAATGTTTCGAAGTTGCCTTGTCCCTTGGCTATGATGACATCCGCTCCATCAAAAGTCTGCCTGAATTCCGGAGAACAATCTTCCAGAACCGTCCCCGGAGCATCAGAACCGTTCGATATGACTCTCACGATCTCAGTGAGCCTTGTCGCATGAGCATCATCTAACGTTGCATCATTAATTACCGGTGCACCTCTGACTGCACAGATTACCTTTTTAAAAGGCATCTCCTCTATCAGAAATCGATCGAACACTATTTCGCCTGCATTATCACATAAAAAGAGAATGCTATCCGCATCATGTATGGATTCCTTAAGGCCTGCCAATGCTACCGAATCAAGGGGAACTTCCTTCGCCTTTTCAAACGAGAATAGCACATCGTTTTCATTCAGATTATTGTATTTTCCGAAATCTATTATGTTAGCAGCAATTGCCAATTTTACTTTTATAGAAAAAATGTCTTGTTGTGAATCGAGTGTTTTTTTTAAAGATTCCAACAATTCAACTGCAAACCGATTAAAATGCTGCTTTTGATGAGCATACAAGTCTTTAACACCAACTGCCCTTGAAATCATGCGATTGATTTTTTGTGCAGTAACGGGAGGTGTCGCATCGTAATCGATGTCTGCCAACTCACAGAAAACTGACCGCATGGTTTTCGTTTTCTGATCTTTGGTTGCATCGCAGTTCTCCAATGCCCCCAGTGCCTGATTAACAAAGCATGGAAGACATTCAAAACAGGTTCTCATCACAATTCTTTCAGCAATCTGTTTTT